>NZ_JBNCAB010000026.1:0-79143 GCF_049805555.1 Burkholderia sp. DN3021
CCCGCCGACCGCATCGGCGTCGTCCGCGCGCGCACGTGCGGCGCGGGCGAGCAGCGGATCGGCGGCCGCGAGGTCGCCGCGCGCGAGCGCCTGCAGGCCGCGCTGCTGCGCGATGTAATCGGGATCGCGTTCGAGCCGGCGCTGCGCATCGCGCCGGCTGTCCAGTTCGGCAGCGCGGTCGCGGAATTCGGTGTCGTCCGGCACGAGTGCAAGATACGCATGCAGCGCGTCGAGATACGCCGGATCGCTGCCGGCCGATTGCAGCACGCGCCGCCACAGCGCCATCGCCTCCGTATGGTCGGCGTCGTCCCGCTTCGCGAGCGACCATGCGATCCGGTTCGCCTCCGCGCGCGTGTCGGCACGCTGGTTCAGCAGCCGCGCGAGCGCCATCGACGCGCTCGTATCCTGCGGATCGGCCGCGGCCGCGCGGCGCAGCGCGGCGATCGCCGGCTCGCGACCGCGCGGCGCATTCGACACGATCTGGTAATACTCGGCGCCGAGCGCACCCGACGGCGCGCCGTTCGGAAACAGCGCGACGATCCGCCGGGCTGCCTCGTCGGCGCGGCCGCTGCGCGCGAGCAGGCGGATCTGCGCCATCTCGCCGCGCCCGCTCGTCGCGACGCGATATTCGTCGGCCACCCGCCGCGTCGCGGGCGCATTCGGCGACTGCGCCTGCAGGCGCGCGAGCGCGGCCTGCGCGCCCTTCGCATCGCCGAGCCGCAGCAGCACACGGACCTGTTCGGCAAGCAGTTCGGGATCGCCCGGCGCGATCAGCAGCCCCTTGCGCAGCGCATCGTGCGCGAGGTCGTCGCGATGCTTGACGCCCCACATCCGCGCGGTATCGAGCTGACGCTGCGCATCGGCGGAAGCGGCGGCCGCCGGCATGGCGGTTTTCGGCGTCGCCGCGTCGGCTGCGGTGCCCGGCGCTGCCGCGCACACCGACGACGCGAGCCATGCGAACCCCGCGACATGCGGCGCGGCGCACTTCAGCGGGCGGCGCACGAATGGCCTCCCCAGCGGGCGTCGAGCGTGCCGTCCGCGCCGAACCTGTAGCGTCCGTCGCGCCAGCCGAGGCCGAACAGCGTCAGCACGCTCGTGTAATAACCGGGCGCCGACTGGCGCGCGAGCGACTCGACGCGGGCCGCCTGCGCATCCGCGAGCGCGCGCTGGCCGCGCGCGTCGAGAAACGGCACGGCCGCTGCGGAAAATCCGCCGTTGCCGTCGTTCGGCTCCGCGACGCCCGTCGTCGTATCGACCTTCTCCGGCGGCGCGCCATGCGCGGCGATATGGTCGGCGAACGGCGCGAAACGCGCGAGCAACGGCGCGGCGAGCGGATCGGCGCGGTCGAGCATGCCGGCCCACAAGTACACGCGGATCGCGTTGTACGCGCTCTGCGCATGCGTCTGCGGATCGGGCCCGAAGCCCGTGCCCGCGCGATACAGCGCCCAGTCGGGCGAAAAACCCTTCGGCGCCGTGTCGAGCAGCACGCGCCCGGTGCTGGACGCCAGCGCGGCCCAGCGCCGGTCGTCGGGCAGGCGCGCGCCGAGCGCGCGGATCACCTGCGGCGGCGAATAGCTCGGGTTCACGCGCCACTGGCCGTTGGGCAGCCTGAAGCCGGTCGGCCCCGGCAGCAGCGTGACGCCGAGGCCCGGCACGGTCGCGGTTTCCTCGTCGAGCACGCGCTTCGCGAGCAGCGCGCCGCGCGCCGTGTAGCTGCGCTCGTGCCACAGCCGCCCGGCCTCGACGAGCGCGTACGCGATCCACAGGTCGGCGTCCGACGCCGCGTTCGCGTCGAGCACGCGCCACGCGCCGTCGGGCGCGCGGCCCCACAGCCACGCCGGCAGATGCGCGCTCAGGTCGCCCTGCGCGAGGTTGTTCTCGGTCCATGCGAGGATCGTGTCGAACATGCGCCGGTCGTTCGCGACCAGCGCGAAGAAAAGCCCATACGCCTGCCCCTCCGACACCGTGCGTGAATCGGCCGAACCGACGTCGATCACGCGGCCGTCGGCCGAGATGAAATCGCGCTTGAACGCGTCCCAGCGCGGCCACGCCGCGCTGCATCCGGCGGCGGCCGCATCGGTCGCGCTGGCTCCCGCGGCCTGCGCGCGAGCGGCCATGCCGCCCGCCGCACACGCCATCGCAACCGCCAGCGCGAGTGCCGCGCCGACGCGCCGCGCCGGCCGCGTTGCCCGTCGCTTCGCCATAACCCGCGCCATCCGTTACATCCCCCGTCGACGCGCGGCGATTCTCTGCAGCACGCTGAACACGCCGAGCGCGAGCAGCAGCCCCGCGACGACACCGACCGCGCCGAGCACGACCGGATGCCGCGCCGCCTGCGTCCAGACGCGCGCATACCACGGCACGAAGCCGACCACGTAAGGCTCGCCGACGCGCAGGCTGTCGACCTGCCCCGGCCGCACCAGCGCGAGGTCGCCCTGCAGCTGCGACACGAGGCCCGAGTTCTCGAACACGTTCAGCAGATCGCCGAGGCGCGGCTGGTCGGTCGCCGTCAGCGCAACGACGCTGCGGCCATGGCTGCCCGGCAGCTCGAAACCGGCGAGCGCCGCGAGCGGGCCCGTCTGCTCGATATGCGCGCCGCCGTCGGCCAGGCCGACGCCGTTGCGCCAGCGCTCCTTGACCGTGAACGCGACGCGCGTCGCGCCGTCGCCGCCCTGCTCGCCGATCGCGAGCGGCAGCGCCGAGCGCCAGTGCGCGAGCAGCGGCGACGCGGGCGAGCCGTCGATCACGAGCAGATCCTTGCTGCCCGACAGCGCCGCGACGTCGCCGGGCCGCGCGACCTGCACGCGCAGTGCCGGGAAACCCGTCCACTCGCCCATGTGGCCGAGCATCGTCAGGTAGGCCTCGAGCTCCTGCGGCGACGGCCGCTCGGGTATCACGACGGCCGTCTGCGACAGGTCGGCGAAGCGCGTGAACGGAAAACCGCTGTTCGCGAAATACGCGAGGTTCGGCAATTGCGCGTAATGGACGAAGTGCGAGAAGTCGATCGTCGAATCGGGATCGATCGCCGCGCGCTGCGGCTCGGTGGCCGTGCTCGAGCACAGGCCCGTCTTCTGCGAATCGAGCGTGAAGCGGAACTGCAGCTGGTTGCCGCTGCCGACACGGAACGCCGGGATGTCGACATCGCTCGTCACGCGCCCTTCCGGCACCGACAGCAGCGGCAGCTGCATGCGGCCGCGCGCGTCCTCGGCATGGGCCGGCCCGAGCCGGTACGACTTCACGAGCTGGTCGTTGATCTCGACGGCGAGCGTCGAGTTGTCCTGCAAGGTCGGCGCCGTGTAGCGGTAGCGCAGCGTGATCGGCACGCCCGAGCCGTTCCATGAATGGAGATCGGCCGGCACGCGCAGGTTCAGGCGAATCGCGTCGGGCGTCGTGCCGCGCGCTTCCAGCTCGCGCAGATCGGACACGAGTTCGCGGAACGCGATCGGCCGGTTCACCGGCAGCCAGCGCGGCGCGTCGTACGGCTTGCGCGGCGCGCCGAGATCGACGTGCGCGACCGTCGCCGCCGGCCCCGACAGCGCCGCGCGGCCGAGCACGAGCGTCGCGACCGCGTCGTCGACCTCGGCCGCCGTGCGGCCCGTGACGACGAGCAGCTTGCGCCCCGGCGCGGCCGGGTTGTCGGCAACCGCGAGCAGCGGACCGTTGACCGACGGCAAAGCGAGACCGGCCGGCAGCGTCGCGGTCGTGCCGACCACCACCGCCTGGTCGTCGGCCGGCAGCGTGGACGACACCGGGAAGCGCGCATGCCGGTAGTCGGCCAGCGCGCCGAACCACGACGCGAGCACACCCGCGCTGCGCAGCGTCGCCGAATCGGGCGCCCCCGGCAGCACGAACGGCAGCCGCACGCGGCCGTTGTCGCGCCGGTCGAAAAACGGCGCGGGCAGCAGCGCGAGATCGTTCGGCAGGCGGACCGGCGATTCATCGAGGATCAGCTCGCTCGTCGGGCTCACGTCGGCCCACAGCGCCGAATTCGACGGATCCTCACAATGGTCGAGCGTGTAGTGCGCGATCAGGCGCAGGCCGATCTGGTTGAAATCCGAAAAATAGCGCGGATCGATCGGAATATCCTGCGTGACCGTGCGGCCCGCGCGCGCGGCGTCGAACGGGACGGTCGCGATGACCTCGCCGTTCACCGACACCTTCAGGTGCGACATCGGGAACACGAGCGACGGCGAATACGCGTAGGTCAGGCGTAGCCGCGCGCCCGTGACCACGCGGTCAAGACGCACGCCCGCGTGGATCGTGCGCGCGTCGTCGGCGCCGCGCAGGCGCAGCGGTTCGAACGCGCCGAGCGACGCGAACGGCACGCGCACGGTCGTCGCCGGCAGCCCGGCGGACGGCGCACTGGCCGCCGTCGGCGCAGCCGCGAGCACCGACGCACCGCCGGGCGACGCCGCATTACCGGCACCGGGCGCCGCAGCGGTCGCAGGCACCGCCGGCATCGGAGCGGCCGACAGCGCGGCCGCGTGGAAAGCGCCGACCATGGCAACCGACAGGACGAACAGCGACGCGACCGGCTTCATGCGCCGCTCCGTTTCGTCAGGGTCATCCCGTCATCCGTCGCGTCGACACCGACGCGCGCAAAGCAGCCATGCCCGTGAGTGAACATCCCCACTGCTTCCCCTCATATAGCTAACTGGCCTGATTCATTTATCAAAACGAAGCGGCCCATTCTTTAATCGGCTGTCGTCGTGTTGCGCGCGCGCCTGGCACCGGCACGCGCCCATTCGTCACACTATCTCAAAAACAGGACAAAACTTACCCCGATTCGCGACGATGAAGCGGAAAAAACCTCAATCCGGTCGGAAATGCTGCGCGAGAAGCACGAATGGCAAGAATTGCGCCGTTGTCGCCGGACGGGCCGAACGGCATGCTGCCGGCGCGGTGCGGCTTGCCGGCGGCAGTCCGTTGCAGACCGCCCGGGCCCGGGGCCGCACTGCCGCGGGGCGGCGCGTATGCTACCGCAATCCCGTTACGCCGAACGTGCTTTCTTTCATGGAAAGCTGACCTGTATCAAATCACCGACACCGCCACTCCGTCCCCCGATACGCTGCTGCGCATCATCACCGTGCAGACGGAGATCGCGAAGCTCGGTCTCGACCTCGGCAGCGCGATGGCCCAGGGCCTGATTACATTAACGACAGGCTTGCGCTGGCCGCCCCGCGGACGATTTATTTGAATTCGGGGGAACGTGCGTTGCGGGCCCGTTGCAACCGTAAAGAGGCGCTAGCCGATCTGCGGCACCGCGATCGCGAGCCCGACCACAACCCACTGCACAACCGCGACGAGCACACCGGCCCGGCACAGCCCGACCGCGCCGCGCACGCGCGCGTCGAGTGCGCGCCCGGCCTTCGCTGCGTCGATCCAGCCGAGATCGGCAAGCGCACGGTCGAGCGCCGCAAGCCCGTCGTCGACCGACGCATCGCCCGCCGCCGCCCGCGCCAGCGCGGCGAACAGCCGGCGGTCGATCTCGATGCGCACCGCGTACCACAGCGCCGCGATCCCTGACCCCGTGCTGACGACGGCCAGCAGCACGCGCGCGATCGTCGCCGGCGCCCAGCCCGATGCAACCCACCAGCCCGCGCCGGCCGCGGCCAGCGCAGCCGCAATCGCCCACACGCCCGCATCGAGCGCGCCGCGCGCGGCGGCAATCCGAAATGGAGCGGACGGATCGCGCATCACACACCTCCCGCGCTGCGACGGCGATCGATCCAGTGCTGCAGCACGGCCACGCCGTCGTCCGACCACACCGCGTGCGGCCGCACCGGGCGCACCGCGGCAAGCGCGTCGCGCGCATCGCCGAGCCCGCGCCGCGCGGCGAGCCATGCGGCCGCGCACAGCACGCTGCGCCCGTAACCGAGCGCGCAGCAGACCAGCACGTCGCGCCCTTCGCCGTGCAGGCGTTCGAGCGCCGCGACTGCCTCCGCGAGTTGCGCTGCGGTCGGTGCGACGAGGTCGAGCTGCGGCACGGCCGCATACGCGAGCGCCGCATCGGCCGCCGCCCAGCGCGGCATCTCGGCGGTGAGGTCAACCAGCGCCGTGAAGCCATGGCGCCTTACGTCGCGCGTCGTCGGCGTGCGGCCGATCGACACGCGCTCGTCGATCCGCACCGGCGCCGGCTGCCGAAACGTCCACAGCCGCGAATTGACGAACGCACCGGCGATCGTCGGCGCGAGCAGCCCGCGGATGAAGACCGGGAAACGCCCGTGCGCATCCTTCTGGAATGCACCGGGCGCGCCGCGCCGGTAGAGCCACGCGACGCACGCGAGCGCCAGCGCGATCCACCCCGCCGCCAGCGCCCAGCCCGGCGCGCGCGGCACGCACCACAGCGCCACGAGCGCGACCAGCACCGCGCCGAGCGCATAACGACGCGCGAGCGCGCGGCCCGCCGCGCCCGGCGACGCATCGGCGCCCGGCAGCCGGCCCGCGGCATCGCGCAGCGGAAACAGGAACAGCGCGAGACAGCCGACGGCCGCGCCGGTCGGCACGTCGATCGCGTGATGCTGGTAGGTCGTCAGCACCGACACGCCGATCGCCGCGAACCACAGATGCAGCACGACGCGCGCGACCGTGCCGCGCAGATGCTTCGCATAGACGGCCCACAGCACGACGAGCAACCCGATGTGCAGCGACGGCGCCTGGTTGAACGGCTTGTCGAACCCCATCAGCAGCGTGAACAGCGCGCCGGCCGCGCCGCCCGGGTCGGGCCGCTCGAAACCGAAGCGCAGCGGCCACGCGATGAAGCACGCGACCGACACCAGTTGCACGGTCAGCAGCCGCTTCACGTGATCGAGCAGATCGGCGCGGCGCGTCCAGAAGAAGAACGACAGCGCATACAGAAGATCGATCGACCAGTACGGCACGATCGTCCACGGCACGAACGGGATCGCGTGCTCCCAGCCGAACGCGAACGTCGGCACCGCCGCGCGGCGCGCAGCGAGCCAGTTCGCGAAGCCGTACGTCGAGAAGAACACGGCACCCATCGCCGCGAGCCAGCCGAAGCGCAGCGCGAACGACGCGTCGCGCGCGCCGGCCGCCGGCTCGGCGAGGCCGCTCGCGCCGCCGCCGAGCGCGCTCATGACGCGTCGATCCGCTGCGCGAGGCTGACCGTGAAGATGCCCATCTCGTCGATCCGCTGGTCGAGCTTGCGGAAGCCCGCGCGCGCGACGAGTTCGTCCATCTCGGCCTGCGAGCGGCGGCGCATCACCCAGGTCGCCTCGCCGCGGTGATTGTTCAGCGCGCGCGCGATGAATTCGAGCTGCGGATGCCACGGCTGCCCCGTATAGACGAGATAGCCGCCCGGCGGCACGGCCTGCGCGAGCCCGCGCAGCGAACGTTCGATCAGCGCGTTCTCGCCGAACAGTTCATAGAGACCCGACACGATCGCGAGCGTCGGGCGCGGCTCGAGCGTCGCGAGCGACGTCTCGTCGAACGCGTCGCCGCGCTCGAAGCGCGCGATCGGCTCGAGCCCGCGCTGGGCGATCAGCACGCGCCCGGCCTCGACGTTCGGCGGGCTGTAGTCGCGCAACGTGATGTCGTCGGGCGCCGCGCCGTCGCGCTCGGCGGCCGTTGCGATCGCGTCGAGCACGTAGCGCCCGTGCCCGGCCGCGATGTCGACGATCCGCACCGGCGTGCCGTGGCCGCGCAGGCGGCCGATCGCCGTGCCGATCAGCTCCTGCAGATGCACCTTGCGCTGGCGGATGCCGACCCAGCCCGGCGAATCGAGATACGTACGGTCGATCAGCGCGCCGACGCCGAGCCGCCCTTGCGCGCGGTTGCGATACACGTAGTCGAGCGTCGAGCCCGAATCGAAGCCGAGCCGCAGCCCGAGAGCGATGCCGTCCGACAGCGCGCCGCCCGCTTTCAGGCCGGCGCGCGTGAGCGCCCAGTACGCCCGCGCAAACACGTTCGCGGGCGGGCGGCCGAGCGCCGCGTATTCGTCGTGGAACGCGCCGCGCCGATCGGCGTCGGCGAGCGACACGCGCGGGCTCGGCGCATCGAACTCGCGCAGCACGAACGCGCGCAGCGGCGCGAGCGCCTGTGCGCGGTCGCGCTCGCCGAGCGTGTCGTGATAGAAGCCCCGCAGCACGATGCGCTCCTTGCGCGCCGAGCCGAGCCGTTCGAAGAAGCGGTCCTGCGGGCCGCGATGCACGACCCAGTCGGCGCCCGAGATCAGCAGTTGCGTCGGCACGGTGATCGCGGCCGCATCGGCGACGATCCGCTGCGCGGTGTCGTGCAGGTCGAGCAGCATGTTGACCGCGATCGGCCGCGTGATCAGCGGATCGGACGCGTAGCTCGCGATCCGCTCGGGATCGTGCGTGAGGAATTTCGGCTTCACGTAGCTGTTCACGTAGAACAGCCCGCGCAGCTTGTGCATCAGCCGCAGCCCCGGCCGCGCGAACGGCACGTAGAGCTTGATGTGGAATGCCGGCGACGCGACGACGAGGCAGCGGATCGGCGGCGCGTAGTCGTGCGCCCAGGTCGCCGCGAGCACGGCGCCGACGCTCTGGCCGACCACGGCCATGTCCTCGATCGCGATGCCGTGCGTGTCGCGGATATGCTCGACGAAGGTCTGCAGGTCGCGCACCGATGCGGCCGCGCTCGGGCTATAGCCGCGCGCGCCGGGCGAGCGGCCGTGGCCGCGCGCGTCCCATGCGAAAAACGCGAAATCCGGCAGGTCGAGCTCGCCGACGAGGTGCGCGACGCGCGCCGAATGCTCGTGGCCGCGATGCAGCAGCACGATTGCGCCGCGGCAGCGCGGGCCCGTCGCGGGCCAGTGACGATAGAACAGCGTTTCGCCGTCGTGCGTGATGAAGTCGGCCTCGCGGGCCGTGCGTGCGCTCATGTGATCTCTCTCGTTTCGTTATTCGAATCATGTGGCGCCCCCCTCCGGCGCCTCGTAGGTCAACCGCCCTTTTCGGCGATGCCGGCCTGCACGCGCCGCACCACCGTCACGATCGACAGCACGATCAGCAGCCGCCACAGCCACGCGGCGATGCTGCCGACCGGCAGGCCGAAGCCGATCCACAGCGCGAACGCGCCGAGGGCCAGCGCGCGGTCGCTCTTGCCGAACGGGCCGTCGTAGCGGCGCGTTGCGCCGACGAGCGGCCCGATCAGCCCTGCGCATTCGACGATCACCGCCGTCAGCGCGAACAGCCAGACGTCCGCCGCAGCGAACGCGGAAACGGCGAGGAACGGCAGCACGAGCGCGACATCGGACACGATGTCGCCCAGCTCGTTCAGGTATGCGCCGAGCGTGCTCTTCTGCCCGTGTTCGCGCGCGAGCATGCCGTCGATCGCGTTGAGCGCCATCCGCGCGAACAGCCACAACGGAATCAGCAGAAACAGCACGCGGGCGAATACGCCGAGCCCGGCGAGCGCACCGACGACGATCGAGCCGCCGGCCGCGAACAGCGTGACCTGGTTGGCGGTGACGCCGCGTTCGGCGAGCGAATTCGCGAACGGGCGCAGACGGTCCTGGAATTTGGGTTTGAGTGCGTAGAGGCTCATCGTTTCGTATTCGTATTTTTCGCGCGGCACAGTCGGACACGTTTCCCGCCGCCATGCCCCGGGCGGCGAAACGGCCTTCGTCGGCCTTCAATGGACGGCCCTCATCGTCGCCGAGCCGCTCCGATGCGTCAAGCACGCCACGGGCCGCCCGCGCGGCGCCAATCTGGCGTTTTTGACGGAAACTCGCGATAATCCGCTGGCCCGATCGCAGCGAAGATCCATTCGAACTGCAAACGGGCGCTCGTGCAATGGCCGATCATCACGCCGCCGACCGGCACATTCGCCGCTACGCAACGTGCGTGTGACGGCGAACCGTCCGATTATCGCGGACCTGCGACAGGCAGCCACGAACTTGAAAAAATTTAAACAAAGGCCGTCCGGCGCGCATCCTGCCGCGCCGGCATTCCGGGATCCCGCCCGCCGCGCATGCGCGGCAGGCCGGGCATGCAGGCAGGAGGCGCCGCGCCGATGAACATCGTCAACGTCTGGCAGCGCGACTTCCTGCTGTCCATCGTGCGGCTCGTCGCCGGCGCGTATCCGGTCTGGCATCAGGCGCCGCCGTCCCCGACGCAGAAGATCTATTTCTCGAACCATACGAGCCACATCGACACGCTCGCGATCCTCGCCGCGCTGCCGCGCGACGTGCGCGCGGTCGTGCGACCGGTCGCCGCGCGCGACTACTGGGACAGCAGCGACATGAAGCGCCACATCGCGCAGAAGCTGCTGAACGTGGTGCTGATCGACCGTCACCGCGAATCCGGCGGCGACCCGCTCGAGCCGGTGCGCGACGCGCTGCGGCAGGGCCACTCGATCATCATCTTCCCGGAAGGCACGCGCGGCGCCGACGTGCTGCCGCAGCCGTTCAAGAGCGGGCTGTTCCATCTCGCGACCGAGTTCCCGAACGTCGCGCTCGCGCCGGTCTACCTCGAGAACCTGCAGCGCATCATGCCGAAGGGCGCGATCTGGCCCGTGCCGCTGATCTGCAAGGTGCACTTCGGCGCGAACGATGCGCTCGGCGACCAGGAAGACAAGCCGACGTTCCTCGCCCGCATGCGCGACGCGGTCGTCGCGCTCGCGCCGCAGCGGCCCGCAGGCTGAACGCGGCGCCCTCCTCTCCCTTTTTCCGGATATCCCCATGCGAACACTCTTCTGGGAACTGGTCGCGGGCGTCACGGGCGTGCTCGTCGTCGCCACCGTGATCGGCGCGATCCTCGGCGCGCGCAGCGGCGGCACGAGCTCGACCATCGTCAACCTGAACCAGCGCATCCGCGCGTGGTGGGCGATGATCGCGATCATGGCCATCGCGATCGGCCTCGGCAACAACGTCACGTATCTCGTGTTCGCGCTGCTGTCGTACCTGACGCTGCGCGAATTCATCACGCTCACGCCGACCACCGCGAGCGACCACACGACGCTCTTCATCGCGTTCTTCGTCGCGATCCCCGTGCAGTACCTGCTGCTCGGGATCAACTGGTACGGGATGTATTCGATCTTCGTGCCCGTGCACCTGTTCTTCGCGATGTCGCTCGTGTCGGCGCTCACGCAGGACACGCGCGAATTCCTGAGCCGCAACGCGAAGATCAACTGGGCGCTGATGGTATGCGTGTACGGGCTGAGCCACGCGCCGGCCGTGCTGATCCTCGACATTCCGCGCTACGCGGGGCAGAACGCGCTGCTGCTGTTCTTCTTCCTGGTCGTCGTGCAGATCAGCGACGTGCTGCAGTACGTCGTCGGCAAGCTGTTCGGGCGCCGCAAGATCGCGCCGCAGCTGTCGCCGTCGAAGACGGTCGAAGGCTTCGTCGGCGGCGGCCTGCTCGCGACGCTGTGCGGCGCGTCGCTGTATCGCGTGACGCCGTTCAGCTTCGGCGCGGCGTTCGGGATCTCGCTCGCGATCGTGATCGCAGGCTTCGTCGGCGGGCTCGTGCTGTCGGCCGTCAAGCGCTCGCTCGGCACGAAGGACTGGGGCTCGATGATCGCGGGCCACGGCGGGATGCTCGATCGCGTCGACTCGATCTGCTTCGCCGCGCCGGTGTTCTTCCACCTGGTGCGCTACCTGTACGTGTGATGCGCGGAGGGTGCGACGCGGCCTGCGCGTCGCGCTGCAACCACTCAATACCCTTCCCGCACCGCCTTCGGCACGACGTAGCGGCCGCGCGCCGCGTCGAATTTCACCACGTAGCGCGCCCGGACCGCGCGATCGCCGCGCGTGCCGGTTTCGGTCACGATCAACGGATAGACGGCGCCGGTGCCGGTCAGGTCCGGCGTGATCTCGAAGCGCAGCGCCTCGCAGCGCACCGGGGCGTTCGCGCATTCGTTCGACTCTGCATTGTCGAGCGCCTCGTTGATGCGCGCCGCCGCAAGCACCAGCGCATCGCCGTACGGCAGCCAGATCGAGCGGATACGTTGCGTATAGCCTTGTCGCGAATCGCCGTCGCCGATGACGAAACCGAACAGATGCGGCCCGAGCCGCTCGATGCGCGGCGTGCCCGGCTCGCCGCGCGTGCCGGACGCGATGTCCGTCTTCTTCGACACCGCTTCGAGCCCCTTGCCGTCCGGCGAAGGCCGCAGCACGTACAGATCGCCCGTGCCCGGCGTGGCATCGCTGTCCATGCCCGGCATTCCGTTCTGCACGGCCGCTTCGGTCTCGCCGCACATCGCGAGCAGATACCGCGGGCCGTCGGCAGTCGCAACGCGCAGCGAGCCGCACGGCGAATATATCGAATCCCCCGCGTCCGACTGCCAGCCCTTGCGGTCCGCGCGCCACGTGCCGTAGCTGTCGCTAATGAACTTCTGCAACTGACGGTCCGGATGAATCGGATCGGCCGCGTGGACGGGCGACGACGCGGAGAGCGCGGCGAGCACCGTGAGTGCGGCAAGTGCGGCTAGCGAAGCCGCGAACGGCTTGCCGGATTCTTTTCGGTGCTGGGCAGTCATGACGAGGTCCGGTCGAATCGGGAGGCGTGTAACAGATGGATGCAGGCGCACACGATCAGGGTTGGCGTGGCGCGATGCCGGTGCCGTCCGGCTTCAGCCGCGCGGTTTGCACCCACCCTTCGGCAATGCCGTTCGTGCGCGGATTCAAATAGACGACCGACGTGAAACGGCCGTAGTCGGTTCGCGCATCGACGTGGTCATGCTCTACGATGAACAACCCGTCGATCCGGCATGCGTCATCAGGCGCGGAAAAGAACGGCAGGCGCCCCTTGCCCGTCACGACGCGGCCCGCATCGCTGCCCGTCACGTAATCGCCCTGCGCTTGCGCACGGCGATTCAATGCGTCGCAATCGACGGCGCCGTGCAGGGGTGCGGCCGGTGCAGCACACGCGGACACGAAGCGCGCCAACGCGCGCCGGTCGATCACGAGCACGTCCGGCCGGTCGGGGTCGCGCGTAACGTCGAGCGCACGCATCGCTTGCGTATCGAGCGTCACCCAGCCGATCGTCGCATCGCGGTTCGGCGTGCCTGGGTGGTCGGGCGTGACGAACAAGCGAATGCGCAAGATGTTGCCGTCGCGCTCATCCACATTGGCGTGGATCGCGCGCCGGTCCATCGCGGTCTGCCGCAGCGCCGGCACGATCAGTTGCGTCAACTGCTCGTCGCACGATGCCGGCTGCGCGGCAGCAACAGCCTGTGCGACCGTCACGCCCATGCACGCCAGCGCGGCGAGCACAGCGACGGCCGCGAACCGGCGACGACGCCCGGCCTCGCCATTCGCGCCGGCCGGCGTTACGATTTCGTTCTTCATTGCAGGACCCGGTCGATGCGCGCGGCCCGCGCCGCGCGCGCGGGCATGCACCCGCGAGCCCGTAGCGTACACGCACGGCGCCCGTTCCGCCGCTCCCCCTTCGTGCATCCCTCTCGCAGCCTTCGGCGACCGCGGCCGGATCACGCCGATACCGTCTCGGCCCGGTGCGAACCCGCGAGCTTGAATTCGCCGACCGTCTGCGCGAGCTGCGCCGCCTGCTCGCGCAACAGCGCCGCGGCGGCAGCCGATTCCTCGACGAGCGCCGCGTTCTGCTGCGTCGAGTGATCGAGCTGCGACACGGCCTGGTTCACCTGCGCGAGCCCGGTGCTCTGCTCGTTCGCCGCGACCGTCATTTCCGCGATCACGCTCGTGATGCCGCGCACGCCCTCGACGATCTCGTCCATCGTCGCACCGGCCGTCTGCACGAGCCCCGAACCGCCCTCGATCTTCTCGACGGACGACTGGATCAACTGCTTGATTTCCCTGGCCGCCACCGCGCTGCGTTGCGCGAGCGTGCGCACCTCGCCCGCGACCACCGCGAAGCCCCGCCCGTGCTCGTGCGCGCGCGCCGCCTCGACGGCCGCATTCAGCGCGAGGATGTTGGTCTGGAACGCGATGCCGTCGATCACGCCGATGATGTTCGAGATCTCGGCCGACGCCTTCGTGATCTCGTCCATCGTCGCGACCACCTCGCTCACCACCTCGCCGCCGCGCACGGCGACACCCGACGCCGATTCCGCCAGTCGGCTCACCTGCGTGGCCGCATCGGCCGAGTTGCGCGCCGTGCCGGCGATCTCCTCGAGCGCCGCCGCCGTCTCCTGCAGGCTCGATGCCGCAAGTTCGGTGCGGCTCGACAGATCCTGGTTGCCCTGCGCGATCTCCGCGCTCGCCACGTTCACGGATTCGCTGAAGCCGCGAATCTGCAGCAGGATCGCACTGATCTTTTCGGCGAACATATTGAAAGCGTGCGCGATCTGCGCGGCCTCGTCGCGGCCGTCGGCCGGCAGCCGCTTCGTCAGGTCGCCGCTCCCGCTCGCGACGTCGGTCAGCGCATCGCGCACGAGCAGCACGCGCTTGAACGCCGCGTTCGTCAGTGCGCCGACGAGCGCTACCGCGACGCAGGCGACGACGAGGATCGCAACGAGCGTCGTCGTCGCGACGGCCCGCATGCCGGCCGTCACGTCCGACCGGTCGAGCGCCATCACGAGCGACCAGTCCGTCCCGGCGATCGGGCGCGCGCGGAGCAGCTTGGTCACGCCGTCCACGTCGATCGCCACCGGTTCGGTCGCCGCCTGCAGGCCGGCGAGGCGCTCCGGCGTCAGTTCGGGCGACAGCTCGACGGCCGGCTTCATGATCAGATCGGTCTTCGCGCCCGCGATCAGGCGCCCGCTCTTGTCGACCAGGAACGCGAAGCTCGACGGCGTCGGGTGCATCGATGCCACGATCGCGCTCGCGCGCTCCATGTAGAGGCTCGCCGCGAGCACGCCCTTCAGCGTGCCGCCGCGCACGATCGGTGCGGCGAACGCGAAGGCGGGCTTGCCGGTCGACGCGTCGCGGTACAACGCCGTGACGACGAGCCGGCCGGCCTCGACCGCCTGCTTGAACCACGGGCGCGCGGTCGGATCGTAGCCGGCTGCGAGCGGGACGTTCGAGTACGCCGTGCGGTCCGGTAGGCCGAGCGTGAGCACCTGGAAGCCGCCCGATTTGCCGAGCAGCGTCAGCGCCGGCAGCGGATCGCCTTCGCCCGGCGCCAGCGTGTCCGCGAGCGCCTGGGTCTGCTGAGCGCGGCTCGCGACCCACTCGTCGAGCGCGAGCGCGTGGCCGGTCAGGACGGACTGCAGGTTCTGGTCGATGGTTGCGTCGTTGTGTTGCTTGACGACGTAGTACACAAGGCCGCCTGTCACGGCCAGGGCCGTGACCACGATGGCGACGCAGGTCGCCAGAATCCGGGCGCGAATCGATGACAGCATGATGACGTTGATCTCCGGTTGCCGCGTTGTTTTCGATTGGTCAAATGGGCACTCAATCGTCCTTAACGACCGCGCGAGACGCAACTTGAGGTCCGACTGGTCGGACCGGCGAAAAAAAGCGAAACCGGGCCTGGAGAAGGCACGCGAGATCAATACCCGCGACGGGTCAACACGCCGACTGGATGGGAAAACCGGCGGTTCAGCGTTGTGCCCGCACCCCGGCGCCGACGCCGCCCGTCACGCCGGGTCGGGCACCTCGATTGCCAGCAACGCCGAACTGACCGACTTGCCGTGCGCATCGAGCGCGAGCGAGCGCGTCACGCCGCCGCCGAGCGCATCGCGCAGCACGAAGTTGAATGCACCCAGCGCCGGCAATTCGTAGCGCACGACGTCGCCGTGCACGATGCCCGCGAGCCACGCCTTCACCGTGCCGGCATCCAGATGCGTGCGCAGATGGTCGTAATGACGCGGATCGCGACAGATGACCGATACATTCAGCGTATTGCCCTTGTCGCCGGTGCGCGCATGCGCGAGTTCACGCAGTTGCATCATGCCTCCACGAATGAAAACGACGGCGTCACCGCCGCGCGCGGCAGCAGCACCGACTGCACCGCGATCACCTCGCGCGTCGACTTGAACGCGCCGCCGCCGCCGGCCGGCCCGTTCGTATAGAGCGTCTCGACTTCGTTGCCGATCCGCACCGCTTCGTCGGCACTCGCCGCACGGCCGGCCACCCGCACGCGCACCTCGGCCGGCTCGCCGCGCACGGCCGGCGTCGCGTCGCCATACAGCGAATCGACGCCGATCAGGTCGAAGCGCAACTCGGTCGCCGCCACGCCGGTCAGCGCCAGCCGCTCGCGGACGATGTCGAGCGCGAGACGCGCGCGTTCGAGCGCGCCGGGGCCGCCGTACGAGATCTGCCCTTCGCCGATGTAGCCGTCGACGTACGCCACCGACACCTTCAGCGTATCGGGCCGCGCGGTACCGCGCCCGCCCGTCACGTGCACACGGTCCGTTGCTTCCTCCGCGACCGCGACCCGCGTGAAATCCGCGACGACGTCGGGCTGCAGATACCGCGCCGGATCGTGAATCTCGTAGAGCAGTTGTTCCTTGCAGGTCGCCGCGCTCACGCGGCCGCCCGCGTGCGCCACCTTCGTGATCACGACCGAGCCGTCCGCCGAGACTTCGCCGATCGGGAACCCGAGGCGAGCGAGATCCGGCACGTCCTTGTAGCCGGGATCGGCGAAATAGCCGCCCGTCACCTGCCCCGCGCATTCGAGCAGATGGCCGACGACCGTCGCCTGCCCGAGCGTGTCCCAGTCGTCCATCCGCCAGCCGAACGCGTGGATCAGCGGTGCGGCGAACAGCGACGGATCGGCGACGCGCCCGGTCAGCACGACGTCCGCGCCGGCCGCGAGCGCGTCGACAATCGGCGCGGCGCCGAGATACGCATTCGCGGACACGATGCGATTGCGATACGCGGCGACTTCGTCGCCCGATTCCTCGAAACGGAACGCGCCGCGCAGCACGACGTCGAGCACGTCGTCGCCTTCGACCGCCGCGACTTTCAATCGAGCAATACCGAGCGATTGCGCGATCTGCGCGGTACGTCTTGCCGCTGCGCGCGGGTTCGCCGCACCCATGTTCGATACGATGCGCACGCCCTTCGGCACGGCGACCGGCAGCACCGCACGCATGCGCGCGTCGAGCAGCGGATCGTAGCCAAGCGCCGGATCCTTGCGGCGCGCCTGCTGCGCGATCGCGATCGTGCGCTCGGCCAGGCATTCGAAGACGAGATAGTCGAGCTGCCCGTGTTCCGCCAGTTCGACCGCGGGCTCGATCCGGTCGCCCGAGTAGCCGGCGCCCGCGCCGATGCGCACACGCCGTTCAGGTTGCTTTGCTGTCATGTCCGTACCGTCGTCCGGCGGGTGCGCCGCCGGGAAAAATCAAAAGATGCCCAGCACGACGCACGCGATCGTCATCACGATCGAGGCGCCGAACAGCAGCGGGAACGTGAATTTCTGATGCTCGGCCAGCTCGATGCCGCACAGGCCGACGACCAGGAACGTCGCGGGCGTCAGCGGGCTGACCGGAAACCCGGTCGTCATCTGGCCGAGCAACGCGGCCTGCCCGACCTGCACGGCCGGCACGCCGAGCTGGCCGGCCACCTCCGCGATCACCGGCAGCACGCCGAAGTAAAACGAATCGGGATCGAACAGCATGCTGAGCGGCATCGACGCGAGGCCGAGCACCACCGGAATATGGCCGGCCATCGACGGCGGCACGAAACCGACCGCGGCCTGCGCCATCGCCTTCAGCATCCCGCTGCCCTGCATGATCCCCGTGAACACGCCGGCCGCGAGCAGGATGCCGGCCATCATCAGCGCCGCGCGCGCATGCGCGTCGACCCGCTTTCTCTGCATGTCGACGTCCGGGTAATTCACCATCAGCGCGATGCACAGCCCGACCATGAACATGATCGCCGGCGGAATCTTCTCGCCCATCACGACCATCGTGCCCAGCACGACGAGCGTCAGCACGAGGTTGAACCAGAACAGGTGCGGCCGCCGCAGCGCCTGCTCGTCGGGCGTCAGTTCGCGCGTCGGCAGCGGGATCGATGCATCGTCGCGCGTGAGGCCGAGCCGCTTCTCCTCGCGCCGCCCGAGCCAGTACGCGACGCCGAACACGAACACGAGTCCGATCGCCTGAACCGGAATCAGCGGATTGAACAGCGCCGACACCGGCAGGTGCAGCGACGCCGACGCGCGGATCATCGGCCCCGTCCACGGCAGGAAGTTGATGCCCGCGGCCATCGACACGGCCGCGGCCAGCACGCGCCTATCCATCTTCAGCCGGTCGTACAGCGGCAGCACGGCCGGAATCGTCACGAGAAAGCAGACGGCGCCCGAGCCGTCGAGATGGATCAGCAGCGCGAGCAGCGTCGTGCCCGTCACGATGCGCGTCGGCCGCGTGCCGACCGCGCGCAGGATGCGGTCGATGATCGGGTCGAGCATGCCGGCGTCGGTGATCGTCCCGAAATACAGGATCGCGAACACGAACATCCCGACGACGGGCGCGAGGCCCTTCAGCCCGTCGATGACGAACTTGCTGGTGTGCAGCCCGAAGCCGCCGATCAGCGACGCCGCGATCGGCACGATGATCAGCGCGACGAGCGGCGACATCCGCTTCGACAGAATCGCGGCCAGCAGCACGACGATCGTGCCAAGCCCGAGTAACGGCAGCATCCGTGTCTCCTACCTTGTCTTTTGTTGGAGACGAGCGTAAGGTCGGCGCAGCGATAGCACAATTGAAATGATTTGATCGCAGCAATCACGAATCGTTATGGATCTGAATCTTCGCGACATCCGCGCGTTCGTCACCGTCGCGCACGCCGGCAACTTCACGCGCGCGGCCGCGCGGCTGCACCTGTCGCAGCCGGCGCTGACCGTGCAGATCCGCCGGCTCGAGGAAATCGTCGGCGCGCGCCTGTTCGACCGCAACAGCCGCAGCGTCGCACTCACGCAGACCGGGCGCGAACTGCTGCCGCTGCTGCAGCGCTCGCTCGACGACATGGAGCGCGTGCTGCGCGATGCGCGCGCGCTCGGCGAAGGCGCGAGCGGCACGGTGCGGCTCGCGTGCCTGCCGACCTTCGCGTCCAGCGTGCTGCCTGAGTTGATCCAGTCGTTCCGGCGCGACGTGCCGCGCGCGGGCTTCGAGATTCGCGACGGCGTCGCGAGCCTCGTCACCGCGCTCGTGCGCAACGAGGAAGCCGATCTCGGGCTGACGGGCGGCGATGCGTTCGATGCGTCGCTGGAAGTGTTGTACACAGGCGCCGACCGGCTCGTCGTCGTGTGCCCGAAAGATCATCCGCTCGCGCGCAAGCGCCGCGTGAGCACCGCCGACGTCGCGGGCGTGCCGCTCGTGCTGACCGCGCAGGGCACGAGCGTGCGCAGCGTCGTCGACGCCGCGCTGGAAGCGGCCGGCTGCACGCCCGACATCGCGTGCGAGCCGACCTACATGATGACGGCCGTCGCGATGGTGCGCGGCGGCCTCGGCGTGACGATCCTGCCCGCGACCGCGCGCGAGGTGCGCGCCGAACCGGAGCTGGTCGCGAAGCCGATCGACGATCCCGCGTTCGTGCGGCCGATCGCGCTCGTCACGAAGTGCGGGCGCACGCTGCCGCGCGTCGCGCAGGCGTTCGCCGAAGCGATGCTGGCGGAATTGAAAAAGCGCGCGTGAGCCGCGCGCCCGGACCGGGAAAGAAAGCCTGCGTAACGCTTATTGCGCGTCCGGATCGACGTGCAGCGACTCGCCGATCGCATAGAAATTGCCGCCCGCGATGTAGTGCAGGCTGCGCAGCGCCGGATCGGCCGATTCGAAATACCAGTGGCCGTCGCGGAACACGCGCGTGTCGGACCACGCAGCGACCACCTCGCCGATGAACAGGTCGTAGGTCTGCTGGTTGTGCGGCTCGGGAATCAGCCTGCACGCGAGCCAGCCCGAGCAGCCGGCGACGAACGGCAGGTCATGGCCGTCGACGTCGAACAGCGTGACGCCCGCTTCACGCAGCTTGTCCGGCCGCTCGGCCAGACTGTGGCTGCCGACCGCGTGCGTGAGTTGCAACTGCGCGGCCGTCGGCACCTGGATCACGAACGTGCCGCTACGCTCGACGAGCTCGCGAGTCTTCGCGGACTTGTCGAGCACGACCGTCAGCTTCGGCGGCAGGAAGTCCAGCGCGCACGCCCACGCGGCGGCCATCACGTTGTCGACGCCGTCGTGGCGGGCCGACACGAGCACGGTCGGGCCGTGGTTGAGGAGACGGTAGGCTTTCTTCAGCTCCACCGGAGCGATGTGACTGTCCATACGGGTTCCTTGGAGAACGGCACGCACGGATGCCGTGCGGCACGGCGCCGGCCGGCGCGCCTGCGCGCGGCCCGGTACGAGGCCGCATTCTCGCACCCATTTTCAATCGGCGCAGACTCGCCCGATCCGTCACTTCGCGAACAGTTGCCCGATATCGCGGAACGCCTTGAACTCGAGCGCATTGCCGCACGGATCGAACAGGAACATCGTCGCCTGTTCGCCGACCTGCCCCTTGAACCGCACATACGGTTCGATCGCGAATGTCACGCCGAACGATTTCAACCGCTCGGCCAGCGCTTCCCAGCTCGCCCAGTCGAGCACGACTCCGAAATGCGGCACCGGCACGTCGTGACCGTCGACGGCATTCGTATGCGCGCCTTCCTGCGACGCCGTCTTCGGATGCTCGTGAATCACGAGCTGGTGCCCGTAGAAGTCGAAGTCGACCCACTGCGTGCTCGAACGCCCTTCTTCCAGCCCGAACACGCGGCCGTAGAAATCGCGCGCGGCCGGCAGGTCGTAGACGGGAATCGCCAGGTGAAACGGGGAAAGACTCATGGTTGCCTCGTGAAGGAACGCTCGCGTGGCGCGAGGATCGCACCATGGTAGACAACGCCAGGCAAAAATTAAATCAATATATAGTTTTGCCATTCACAAACGGAATTGATCAATGATCCGCGAGCTGAAAACCCTTGTCGCCGTCGCCCGCGAAGGCACGTTCGCCGCCGCGGGCAATCGTATCGGGCTGACGCAGGCGGCCGTCAGCGCGCAGATGCAGCGCCTCGAAGCCGAACTCGGCTTTGCGCTGTTCGACCGGCAAGGCCGCTCGGCCCGTCTCAACGAGATGGGCCATCACGTGCTCGACCAGGCGCAGGCGCTGATCCGCCAGTACGAGAACCTGAGCTCGACCGCGCCCGGCTCGCCGGCCGCCGTGCGCGTGACGATCGGCGCGATCGCGTCGGTGCAGGGCGCGCTGCTGCCGGCCGCGCTGGCCGATTTCCATCGCCGGCATCCCGCGTGCCGCACACGCGTGATACCGGGGCTGTCGATCGAGCTGGTCAACCGCGTCGACGCGGGCGAGATCGACATGGCCGCGATCATCCGGCCGCCGTTTTCGCTGCAGAGCGACCTGCACTGGACGACGCTCGCGCAGGAGCCGTTCCGGCTGATCGTGCCGCGCGGCGTGAAGGGCAAGGATTGGGCCGCGCTGCTCGCGAACGAGCCGTTCGTGCGCTACGACCGCGCGTCGTTCGGCGGCCGCCAGGTCGATCGTTTTTTGCGGAAGATGCACATCGCAGTGCGCGACACCTGCGAACTCGACGAGCTCGACGCGATCGTCAAGCTGGTCGAGAACGGTGTCGGCATCGCGATCGTGCCGCAGACCGCCGTGTATCGCCGCTGGCCGGCCGGCGTGCGCGCGATCGACCTCGGACACCACACGTTCCACCGCGACATCGGGCTCGTGCATCGCGCGCGGCGGACGATGTCGGAACCGGCGCAGATGCTGGCCCAACTAATAGAAGAGGCGTCGCGACGGCGCGCGCCGCCGCGGGCGGCCTGAGTCGCGCGACCGCACGGCGACGCCGTCGCCGTTGCGGATCAGCGCCGCCCGGCCGCCCAGTCGACGGCCGCGTCGAACAGCGCGAGCCCGGCCGGCGACAGGTTCGTAAACGTGTCGTTGTCGAGGAAGAACATCACGCGGCGCGCCGGCGCAAGCGCTTCGTAGTCCATCGTCGCGCCCTTCTCGTATGCGAAGATCGTGGCCTTGTCGGGTTGGCCGTACACGGTCGCGATCGTGATCGCACCGAGCCCCGGCTTGCCCCAGCTCATCGGCGCCTGCTTGCCGTACACGTTCGTCGCGCCGGCCGGCAAGCCGGCCGAAACCGGATGCGGCGCGTTGACGAGCCACAGGTAGCGCTCCTTGCCCGTTTCGCCGAAGTCGACGTCGTGACGCTTGCCCGTCATCGCGAGATCGTCGAGCAGGTCGTTTTCCCAGGTCACGAGCGGCTTGTCGAGCGTGCGCCAACCCGGCCGCACGTTCTTCGACGACACCGTCGACGAGATCACGACCAGGTCGGCATCGCGCGCCGCATCGGGCGTCGCCGATTCGTCGATCAGGCGCACCGCGTAGCCGCGTTCGCCGAGATGCTGGCCGATGCGCTCGTCGACCTTCAGGTTCGGGCCGCGCAACTGCACGAGCATCGCGACGCGCGTGACGGCCGGCGGTGCATCGGCTGCAAGCGCGGATGCCGGTACACCAGCGCCCAGGCCCGCACACAGCGCAAGCACCGACCCCGCGATCGTACGCAATGCGCGGCGCCGCGTGCCGGCGGCAACGGCGCGCACGGCGCCGGTCTTCATCTTCCGGTTCATCTGGATCTTCTCCGAAGCCGCGCGCCGTCGTTTCGGCCGCGCGGCGATTGCCTGGTCAGAACTGCAGCGTGGTCAGCAGCGACACCTGTCGCGCATCGCCGATCGCGACGAAGTAGCGGTTCGCGCTCGACGGGTAGTACGTGCGGTTGAACAGGTTCTTCACGTTGAGCTGAAACGACAGCTTCTGCTTGCCGATCCGCGTGTCGTACGTCGCGAACGCATCAGCAAGCACGTACGACGGCAGCGTGAAGCTGTTCGCCGAATCGCCGGGCCGCGCGCCGACGTAGCGGGCCGCCGCGCCGATGCGCAGGTCGTCGCCGCCGATCAGCGTACCGACGTCGTAGACGGCCGCGAGCGACGCGGTGTGCCGCGCGACGTTCCACAGCCGGTTGCCCGCGTACAGCGGATCCTCGACCGTCTTCGCATCGATGTACGCGTAGCTCGCGATCACGTTCACGCGTTCGCCGATCTTGCCCGTCAGGTCGAGCTCGACGCCGCGCGAGCGCGCCTTGCCCGACGTGCGCCAGTCGGTCAGCTTCGTCGTGTCGTTGAACTGCGACACGAGCACGTTCTTCTTGTCGATGTTGAACAGCGCGAGCGTGCCCGTCATCCCGCCCGGCAGATCGAGCTTGCCGCCGACCTCCCACGCGGTCGCCTCCTCGGGCGGCGTCGCGCCGTCGATCACGTAGCCCGATGCCATCGGCGCGATCGACGAAGACGGCTTCAGCGATTGCGAATAGCTGCCGTACAGCGAGAACGAATCGGTCCACTTGTAGACGACGCCCGCGCGCGGCAGCCACTTCGAGCCGCTGAGGTCGGTGTTGGCCTTGAACGGCCGGCCGCGCCCCGCGACCTGGTTGTACGTGATGTAGCGGATCCCGCCCGACACGATCCACTTGTCGGTCAGGTGGATGCTGTCCTGGAGGAACACCGACGTGTCGTGCAGCGTGTCGGTCTGGTCGCTGTCGCTCGCGGAAACGGTGCTCGACGGCGGCAGCAGCCCGTACACCGGATCGATATAACTGAACGGCGCCTTCACGGCCTGCCGCAGCAGGTCCTTGCGATAGATGCGGCGGTACTCGCTGTCGACGCCGAGTTGCACGTCGTGGCGCATCCCCGCGAGCGTCACCTTGCCGTTCACGTAAGCGATGCCGTAGCTGTCGGTGCTGAGCGAACCGTGCGTCGCGTCGTTGCTGCGCGACAGCGTGCCCTTCACCGGATCGACGCCGGTCGTGCGCAGCTGGTTCGCGTCGTAGGTCTCGCGGTTGTAGCTGTAGCCGAGATGCGCGCTCCAGTCCGCGTTGAACTGGTGATCGATGCTCAGTTGCGCGAGATGCGATTCGCCGTCCATGTTGTTGAACGGCTCGTCGATCCGCCGCCGCGCGGGAATGTCGAGCGGCGCATTGGTGCGCGGGTCGAGCGCGGTGCCGCGATCGAACGGCGAATGGAACTTGCGGTACTCGTAGGACACCACGACCTGCGTATCGCGGCCGTACCACGCGAGCGACGGTGCGACGAAGGTCTGCCGATATTCGCCGAAGTTGCGCCAGTACTGTTCGTTCGACTGGTCGACGATCAGCCGGTACGCGAGCCGCGAATCGCCGACCGGCCCCGTCGAGTCGAACGTCGCGCTGCCGCCGTTCTTGCCGTGCCCGAACGTCGACGCGCCGAGCGAGATCGCGTTGTAGCGCGTGAGTTGCGGCTGCTTGCTGACGACGTTGACGACGCCGCCCGGATCCATCAGCCCGTACAGCAGCGACGTCGGCCCCTTGAGCACCTCGACGCTGTCGACCGCTGCGTTGAACGAACGCCCCTGCACGATCGGCATGCCGTTGTGCATGACCGAGCCGTCGCGGTTGTCGCCGAAGCCGCGCTTCATGATCGTGTCCTGCGTGCCCGCGAGCGTGTTGCCCTGCGTGATGCCGCTCACGTTACCGAGCGCGTCGTCGAGATTGCGCGGACGCTGGTCGCGCAGCACCTGTGCGGGCACGATGTTGACCGCCTGCGCGGTGTCGAGCAGCGGAATCTCGGAACGCAGCACGCCCGCTTCCTTCGGCGCGCGATAGCTTTCGGCCCGCAGCGCGCGGGTGCGCACCGTGATCGCCGGCAGTTCGGCGGCGGCCGCCGCGCCGGTCGCCGCGGGCCGTGCAACCGAACCGTTCGCGCGCATCAGCGTGTAGCCGCCGCCCGGCTGGCGCAGCGCGACGAGCCCCGTACCCGCCAGCAGGCGGTCGAGCGCACCGTCGACGTCGAACCGGCCCTGCACGCCGCCACTCGTCAGGCCGGCCGTCAGCTCGGTCGGAAACGCGAGCAGGATGCCCGCGTCGCGCCCGAACCGGTTCAGCGTCGCTTCGAGCGGGCCGGCTGGAATGTCGAGCGCGCGACGCGATGCGCGCTGCGCGGCAGGCGCCGCATCGGCGTCGGTGTCGGCCAGCGGGGGCAGCGGCAGCAGCGCCGACAGAAGGACGGCGCCGGCCAGCCGGCACGCGAAGCGGCCCGGTGCGGCGGGCGCGGCCGGGCGCAATGCACGCGGCAGATGACGGGCGGGCGCCGGGCGGCGCCGATACGTGAGACGGATGGAAACCATGATCGGAGAGTCGGTGGACGATGGGCCAGTGCTGCTTTCATTACCCATGTCACGCGAACATCGAGAAACAGCTCAGGTCGGCGGAGAATTTTTTCGCAGCGCTCACGATCGGGCCGGCACGACCGTTGCCCAGTAGCGCGTCAGGTAGTCGACGTCGATCGGCAGCGTCGCCTTCAGCGTGTCGAGCACGCGCGCCGGATCGTCGAGCGGATAGGTGCCCGACACGAGCAGGTCGGCCACGGCCGCATCGCAGCGCAGGCTGCCGCGGCGATAGCGGTCGAGCTCGGCGACGAGGTCGGCCAGCCGCATGCGCGACGCGACGAGCATGCCGTCCGTCCACGCGGACGCATACGCAGCGAGCGGCGCCGGCTCGCCGATGGCGTCGCGCGTGAAATCAGCACCCTCTCCCGCCGCGATCACGCGCGCGCCGGCCGTCGCGTCGACCGGCTGCACGCGCACGGCCCCGGCGAACACCTCGATGCGCGTCGCGCCGTCGCGCTGCCGTACCGCGAAGCGCGTGCCGAGCGGCCGCAGCTCGCCCTGCGCGGTTGCGACGACGAGCGGCCGTGCGGGCACGCGATCGTCGTGGCCGCTCGTCACCATGATCGTGCCGCGCAGCAGGCGCAGGCGACGCACGGTGTCGTCGAAGCGCACGTCGAGCGCCGTATCGGTATCGAGCACGACGACCGTGCGGTCCGCGAGCGTCACCGCGCGCCGTTCGCCAACCGCCGTTCGCAGATCGGCCGGCCAGATCGCCGCACGGCGCGCGGGCTCGGCCATCCACGCGGCACCACCCGCAAACAGCAGCACGGCCAGCGCCTTCACGGCCGCGCGGCGGCGGCCCGCACGCGGCGGCAGCAACGCCGCGTGCGCGGCCTGCGTATCGATCCCGGCCGCCAGCCTGCCGAACCTGCGCTGCATCGTTTCGATATGACGCCATGCCGCGTCGTGCGCCGGATCCTCGGCACGCCAGCGCGCGAGCGCGGCCTCGAATGCGTCGTCCGTGCGGCCGGTCTGCCGGTCGACCCACCATTCGACTGCACGACGCGCGACATGCGGCGGCACCGCCGGCGCTCCCGGGGCGGCCATCGGTCAGGCCGCCATCGCGAAGAAGCACTGCGTGCCGGCCTTCACGAGATGGCGCTTCACCGTCGCGAGCGACACGCCGAGTTCGCGCGCGATCTCGGCCTGCGTGAGGCCATCGAGCTGCGCGAGCAGGAACGCGCGCTTCGCCGCGAGCGGCAGGCCGTCGAGCAGCCGGTCGATTTCCAGCAGCGTCTCGAGCACGACGGCCCGCTCCTCCGGCGACGGCGCATGCGCTTCCGGACGCTGCACGAGCACGTCGAGATACGCGCGCTCGATCTGCTCGCGCCGCCAGTGGTTGCTCAGCACGCGTTGTGCGACCGTCGTCAGGAACGCGCGCGGCTCGTCGGCGCCGATCGGCTCGTCGCGCACGAGCAGGCGCATGAACGTGTCGTGCGCCAGGTCGGCCGCGCGGTGCGCGCAACCGAGCTTCCGGCTCAGCCAGCCGCGCAGCCACGCGTGATGGCCGGCATAGAGGGCGTCGATTTCTCGATGGAGAGACAGCTTGTCAGCGGACATGGCCGGGTTCCGGAGTGTGCAGGCGGCGGCAATTTTGTAAATGAGAATGATTATTATATACAAAAGCGAGCTTACGACCGTGGTTTCGGTGCGCGGCGGCTACGCGACAGCGATGGATGGCGAAGCCGCGGTGCCGTCGCCGGCCGCAGGCGACACGCCATTAACACATTCATTACAGTCCGGCCAATTCAATTCATTAAACAATTATTTGACGGATCCATAACAATAGTCCGGCCGCCGCCATTCCTCCGAAAATCACCGGAAATTATCACGAGATATGTAAAACGCCATATATAAATCGCGAAATGAAAACCAATTGATACACGATCGTCAATAATTCAAATCCATCAATAGTGAATTTCGGGGTACATCACTGTCTGCGTCAGGCCACAAAAGAGAATTTCATTTTTGCCGTTTTATTCCGAATCTGTAGTCTCCTGCCATTCCGGATCACGAACACGAGCCAATGCGCAAGGAGATGAAATGAAACGCACGACCCTCTCTCTGATTTCCGTCGCGTCATTCGCGGCAATGCCCGTCGCGCATGCGCAGTCGAGCGTCACGCTGTATGGCGTGATCGACACGTCGATCACCTACGTGAACCATGCGCAGGGCAAGGACAACGCGTGGATGCTCGGCAACAGCAGCGCGGGCAACCTGGCCGGCAGCCGCTGGGGCGTGAAAGGCACCGAGGATCTCGGCGGCGGGCTGAAGGCGCTGTTCCAGCTCGAGAACGGCTTCGACCCGAGCAACGGCCGGCAGGGCCAGGGCAGCCGCCTGTTCGGCCGCCAGGCGTTCGTCGGCCTGACGAGCGACCGCTACGGCACGCTCACGTTCGGCCGTCAGTACGATCCGCTCGTCGACCTCGTGCAGGGCATCACCGCCGATAATTACCTCGGCAGCGTATTCGCGACGCCGGGCGACGTCGACAACTACGACAACAGCTTCCGCGTCGACAACGCGGTGAAGTACACGTCGGCCGTCTATTCGGGCCTGCAGTTCGCGGCGATGTACTCGTTCGGCGGCATCGCCGGCAGCACCGGCTCCGCGCAGTCGTATTCGGCCGCCGTGTCGTACAACAACGGCCCGTTCAGCATCGCGGGCGGGTACTTCCACGCGACCAACAGCCCCGCGTCGAACGGCCTGCGCAGCGGCTGGACCAGCTCGTCGGACGGCACGTTCGACGGCCCGATCAACAACGGTTATGCAAGCGCGCACTCGATCGGCATCGCGCGCATCGCCGGCCAGTACGTCGCCGGCCCGTTCACGTTCGGCCTCGGCTACAGCAACGCGCAGTACCGCCGCGACGCGAGCTCGGTGTTCGGCTCGAACGAGCACTACAACACGGGGCAAGGCTTCGTGAACTACCAGGCGACGAACGCGCTGCTCGTCGGCGTCGGCTACAGCTACACGCGCTCGGGCGGCGACACGTCGGCCACCTATCACCAGGTATCGGCCGGCGCGGACTACAACCTGTCGAAGCGCACCGACGTCTACCTGACCGCCGCCTACCAGCACGCGAGCGGCCAGACCGGCGACGGCAACGGCGGCTCGATGGCCGCACAGGCATCGATCGGTTCGTACGGCTATGCGGGCACGAGCTCGCAGACGATGGTCAACCTCGGCCTGCGTCACCGCTTCTGATGCGAAGCGGCCGGTTGCGCGCCGCGCGGCCGGCCGGAACCGCATGCACCCGCACGGCGGCTTCGGCCGCCGTTGTCTTTCGGTCGTCTTTTCATCGCCCTTTCCGGCCCGGATACCGACTGCCGGGCGATTTCCATTCCGCTTGATTCAGCGCCGTTTTCCCGGCATGACTGACGCGATGCGTCAGTATTCAGCGCATCGCCACCGCACCGGCATTCGCCTGAAAGGCGGCCATTTTTACCGATCCAACTTTGTCGCGGCCGGTGATCCGACGCGATAAAAAGGCGGGGCGAGCGCCTGGGCAAATGCAAAGGAAAGTTTGACGCGAGCCATTTGTCTGCGCGCTATGGCACACTTCGCGTCTCTCGTCATTTCCTTGCACCGGGCGGCCGGATTCCGCCCCATCCTGCCATGCCGCGTCAGACAACCCGTTCGATCAGCCGCGAAACGCTGAAAGTCGCCTCGACGATTGCGATGTCGTGCGTGCTGCACGGCGTCGCGCGCGCCGATTGCCTCGACGACGCGGCCGCGTTCCAGCACGTGAGCGTCGCCCTGATGCGCGGCATCGCGCAGGTCGAATCGGGGATGAATCCGAACGCCGTCAATACGAATACGAACGGCACGGTCGACATCGGCCTGATGCAGATCAACAGCACGTGGCTGCCGACGCTCGCGCGCGAAGGCATCACGCGGGAGAGCCTGTTCGATGCATGCACGAACGCGTATGTCGGCGCGTGGATCCTGTCGCAGAACATCCGCCAGCTCGGCCCCAACTGGAACGCGATCGGCGCGTACAACTCCGCGTCGCCCGACAAGCGCCTCGCGTATGCGCGCAAGGTCTATGATGCAATCCGGACCATGCCGGATTCGCCGGATACTCCCATGCCCATCCTTCCGCCCTCCTTTACGCCGCCGCAACAGCAACAGGCGTACAACCCGTTCGCGAGCCTGAGCGTGTCGGCGCCGCAGCCCGTCACGCGCCCGCGCACGATATCGTCGGCCCCGCCTCCTCCTCCGCCGCAAGGCGGACCTGCCGGTCCGGCCGGTACGTACAACTTCGGATGGACGGTCACGGGCGCGGACCAGGCGAAGCCGACCCAGGTGTTCGACGACGGTGCGCGGATCTACGTGCAGTTCAGCGACATGAAACACGTGCCGGCGATCTTCACCGAAACGTCGTCGGGCCGCGTGCTGATGTCGTGGGAGCTGCAGTTTCCGTATGCCGTCTTGACGCGCCCCGCGCAAACGTTGATCTTCCAGTTGGGGCCGTTCGAGGCGCGTGCGCAGCGCGGCGCGGCCGGGATGACGGCACAGGCGGCCGGGACGCAGCGGCCCGGGGCTTCGACTTCGGCGCAGTCCGCATCGAAAGCGGCTGCGAATACGCCGGCGACGCGTACGGCGTCGGCCGATGCGCTGTGGTATCTGAACACGCCGTCGACGTCGGGCGCGACGGCGACGGCGTCGAATACGCCGAGTACGGCCAATATGCCGAATACGGCCGCCACGTGGCCGACTGCGGTGACGTCGAATACGCCGCCGACGACCCCAACGACCAAGGCGCCGGCTGCGGCCGCTCAGCCGGCGCGCGTCAGCACGGATGCGCTGTGGTACATCTCGAAATAGCGCACCCGCGCTGCCGGCTGCACACTGGTGGCGGCGATCGCCGCTTGATGGTCGGCCGCCATTCGATGGCGCTCATGCGGTCCGCCGGTTGCCGTTCCGCAGTGCCGTGGTTCATCGAGAATCACACGCGGATAGTGTGAGCGATGCCGGCAGCGAACGCACCTCCCGCCGACCGCGTCGATCACCCGCGCCGCACCCACACCACCTTTCCGTCGCGAATGCCGAGATCGCGACGATCTTCCCGATAATCCATCGTGCCCGGCAACGACTTGCCGTCACGCTCGAGCACGCGCCACTGGCAGCCGTCGAGCAATGCGGCCGCTTCGGCCTCGCTCTTGCCGATCAGCGCGTCATCCGGCCCCGCGTCTGCCTTGCATGCGCGCGACACGCCCGGCTGCCCGGCGTTCGCCGAAGCGCCGCCGCCATTCGCGTTCTTCGTGTTCATGTCCGCACATCCGGCAAACGTTGCGCCCGCAACGAGCGCAACCATCATCGTGATCGCTTTCTTCATCGATTTCTCCGTTATGCCCGGCCGGCGAACGCGCGACGTTCCGGCCGACCGGGCCTGTTCCATCCGTGACCGGTTGCGCGCGCAACCTGCATTGCCGAAGCGGCGCCGTCACGGGCCCGGCTCGATGCCGAAGCCTCGAGCATGTTACCGCACGCGATTGACCATGACGACGCGACGCCGAATCCTGCTTCGCCTGCGCGTGCGCGATCGAACCGCGCAGCGGATCGGCGTCGGCCGCGCTCAGAACTTGTACGTCACGCCGGTCATTCCGGAATAGTTGCTGCGCGTCTGCACGATCGGGCTGTCGCCGTAGCGCCCCAGCAGCCGCGTGAAGCTGCCGGTCGCGTGCACCGACCAGTGCCGCGACACGTCCCAGTTCCACGCGACCGACATCGTCGCGCTGTCGACGCCGCCGCTCGTCGAGTAGGGTCTGAATCCGCTCGTCATCGACTGCGCATCGGTCACGCCGTAGAACGTCTGCATATACCGTCCCGTGCCCGCATGCACGCTGCCCGTCACGACGATCTCGTGCCGCCCGGCCTTGAACACGGGCACCGCGAGATCGAGGTGCCCGGACAGGCCGCGCGACGTATGCGTGACCGGCGCGTCGACCGTGACGCTCAGTTCGCCGCCGTCCAGCAGCTTCACGCCCGCACGCATGCCGACCAGCACCGAGCCCGGAACACGGCCCATTCCCTTCAGGTGGTCCGAGCCCGGCAGACCGAAGCGGTTTTCGTCAGCGCGGCCCGCGTCGTAGCCCACCGCCGCCGACACAAACGCGCCGTTCGGCAGATTCAGCCGATAGCCGGCCCCCGCACCGGTGTCGATGAAAAAGCCGTTGCCGAACATCGCCGAAAACGACGGCCCGACGACGACGCGATACTGGTTGCTGCCCTGGTAGCGCGGCGCGACGCCGCCGCCAAGCGATATCGCGTACTGGTTTTCGGCGTGGGCGACGGCGGCCAGGGTCAGGCCGGCAAGCGGCATGCAATAGCGGGAGAAGTGGAGGAATGGACGCACAATATCGAGATAAGAATGACGAAGCCCGAAGTCTAGGTGCGGCCGCGCGGCGGAACTGTCCGGAATCTGCGGTGAATCTGTGCCCAATTGTGTTCGAGTGTTCCCGATTGTCTTGCGGTGGCTCAGGCCGCCGCAACGCGGATAGAATTCGAGTGCCGCGCCGCGCCCGCCTGCCGGAGTGCCAGACGACGCGAGCATTTCGGGGAGACCATGAACGACAATCCGCTCAAATACCGTGTGCTGCTGATCGAGGACGACGACCGCCTCGCGCAGCTCGTACGCGAATATCTCGACGGCTATGAATTCGCGGTGACGGTCGTGCGACGCGGCGATCTCGCGGTCGCCGCGGTGCGCGAACACCGGCCCGCGCTCGTGATACTCGATCTGATGCTGCCGAATCTCGACGGGATGGAAGTCTGCCGGCGCATTCGCGCGTTCACCAACGTCCCGGTGCTGATTCTCACCGCGCGCGCCGACGTCTACGACCAGGTCGCCGGCCTCGAACTCGGCGCCGACGACTACGTGACGAAGCCGATCGAGCCGCGCGTGCTGGTCGCGCGTGCGCGTGCGCTGCTGCGGCGCGCGCAGCCCGCCGCACCCGCATCGCCCGCCGATGCGCCGCAAGCCCTCGTGTTCGGCGAGCTGACGATTTCGCCGCCGAACCGCACGGTCACGTGGCGCGGCGAACTCGTCGACCTGAAGACCGCCGAATTCAATCTGCTGCTGATCCTCGCGCGCGCGGCCGGCACGGTGCTGAGCCGCGACGACATCCTGAAGCAGCTGCGCGGAATCGAGTTCGACGGGCTCGACCGCTCGGTCGACTCGGGCATCTCGAAGCTGCGCCGCCGCTTCGAGGACGCATCATCGGAGCCGCACCGGATCAAGACGATCTGGGGCCGCGGCTATCTGTTCAGCCCTTCCGCGTGGGACGAGTGAATGCTGCGCCCGTTGATCAAGCTGTACCTCATCGTGATCCTGTGCTGCGCGGCATCGATCGTGTTCATTCAATACGCGTTCGACCGGATCTTCTCCGAGCGCGTTGCTCAGGCGCAGCGCGATTCGCTGACCACCTACGCGTTCGTGCTGAACGACTACCTCGAACGTCATCCGGGCGCGCAGCGCGCGCTCGCCCTGCGCGAACTCGCGCAGCACGGCAACGAACGATTCGGCTTCCTGACGATGGCCGACGCCCGCACCCAACTGAGCGGTGCGCCGCTGCGCGACCTCGAAGCGGGCAGGATCGCAATCAGCTACAACCGCAAGAACTACTACATGCCGCTCGCCGACGGCTCGGTGCTGCACGCGCGCCCGATCGAGCCGGCCGACCTCGACATCAGGATATATGCGTATCTGGTCGTCGCGCTCGCGGCGCTGTTCGCCGTCGCGCTGTGGACCTACTATCACTGGCGCGACCTGCGCAAGCTCCAGGCGGCCGCGCATGCATTCGGCGCCGGCGATCTGTCGACGCGCATGAAGCTGTCGGGCCGCTCGAACGTCTATGCGTTGTCGCAGCAGTTCAACGACATGGCCGAGCGGATCGAGGCGTCGATCACGCAGCAGCGCGAAATGATGCACGCGATCTCGCACGAACTGAAGACGCCGCTCGCACGCCTCGAATTCGGGCTCGCGCTGCTCGCCGAGCCCGACGAAACGGGGCGCATGCGCGCACGCCGCGATGCGCTGCGGCACGACGTGCGCGAACTCGACGAACTCGTCACCGAGCTGCTGACGATCGGCCGGCTCGAACAAGGCGCGAGCCAGCTCGCGCCGATGGAAGTCGTCGTCGATGCGCTGATCGACAGCGTCGCCGGCAACGTCGCGAACGACATCGCCGATCGCGGGATCACGCTCGACGTGTCGACGTGCGGCGCGCCCGCCACCTACGTATGCGATCCGAAGCTCGTCGCGCGTGCGTTGCTGAACCTGATCCGCAACGGCGCGCGCTATGCGTCGCACACGGTACGGCTGTCCGCGACGAGCGACGCGTCCGGCATGCTGGTGCTGAGCGTCGACGACGACGGCCCCGGCATTCCGGCCGTCGAGCGCGCGCGCGTGTTCGAACCGTTCCAGCGGCTCGACTCCAGCCGCGACCGGCAGACCGGCGGCTTCGGGCTCGGGCTCGCGATCGTGCGGCGCGTTGCGCTGGTGCACGGCGGCTATGTGCGGCTCGAGGATTCGCCGCTTGGCGGCGCACGCTTCGTGATCACGCTGCCCGCGCGAACGCTGGCGGACAGTCTCTTCGACGTAGCGGGAACCATCGCCCGCGCCGACGCGCCCGGCGACAGCACGAGCACAGCCACACCGCCGCGCTGAAGCGCACGACAGGGCACCGCCCCGCCCTCGCCTGACGGCGTGCCGCCAGCGCGTGCGCTGCCGCTCAGCGTCGGCGCAGCAGCGCGACGAAGAACAGGCTGCCGAACAGCGCGGTCACGATGCCGATCGGTAAATCCTCCGGCGCCGCGAGCGTACGGGCCGCGACATCGGCCCACACGAGCAGGATCGCGCCCGTCAGCGCGGCGACCGGCAGCAGCCTGCCGTGCTCGGCGCCGACCACGCGACGGCACAGATGCGGCGTCACGAGCCCGACGAAGCCGATCGCGCCGCTCACCGCGACCATCGCGCCCGTCGCGAACGATGCGACGACAAACACCTCGCGCCGCATCGGCGCGCTCGCCACGCCGAGCGCGGCCGCCGCGACATCGCCCGACATCAGCGCATTCAGTTCGCGCCGGCGGGCGTACATCACACCGCCGGCGAGCGCCGCGCACACGGCCGGCACCGGCAGCAGATCCCAACGCGCGAGCCCGACACCGCCGAGCATCCAGAACAGCACCGACGACGTGGCGCGTTGGTCGCCGAGATACAGCAGCAGGTTGCCGAACGCGGCCATCATGAACGACACCGATACGCCCGCGAGCAGCAAGCGATCCGATTCGAGCCGGCCGCGCCGGTAAGCAAGCGCGACGACGCACGCGGTCGCCGCAAGCGCGCCCGCGAAGGCGGCGGCCGACAGCGTGAACGGGCCGAACGCCGCGCCAGTCACCACCGTGACCGCGACGGCGCCGAGCATCGCGCCCGCGCTCACGCCGAGCAGGTGCGGATCGGCGAGGCGGTTTGCGGTCGCCGCCTGCAACGCGACACCGACCGCCGCCAGCGTCGCGCCGACAATCGCGGCCAGCAGCGCACGCGGCATCCGGATCAGCCACACGATGCTGTCGTCCCCCGCGCCCGCCGCAAGCGCGCCGGCAGCGCCGAACGCCGACGCGATATGCGTGGCGACGATCCGCACCGCGACCGGCATCGCGATCGGCGCGGGACCGAACGCGGCCGACACGACGATCGACACGATCAGCAGCACGGCAAGCGCCGGCAGCACCACGCGCATGCCGGGCCGCGACGCCTGCATGGCCGCGCTCATCGCGCCGGCCCGGCGAACGCGGCCGGATACAGCGCGCGCGCGAGCGTCTCGACGGCCGCTACGTTCTCGGGTCCCGGCGTCGCCGCATCGTACGGAATCACGACGAAGCGCCGGTCGCGGATCGCGGCCACGCGCGCGAGCGCCGGCTGGCTCGACAGGAACTGCTGCTTCTGCACGGCCGTCACGGCCGAATAGTCGACGATCACGATGACCTGCGGATCGCGTGCGACCACGCTCTCCCAGTTCACCTGCGTCCAGCTGCGCGGCACGTCGTCCATCACGTTGCGCGCGCCCGCCGCCGCCAGCAGCGCGGTCGGCATCGCAAGCGCGCCCGCCGTCATCGGCTTGTCGGTGCCGCTGTCGTAGACGAACGCGCGCAGCGGCTCCGGGCGCCCGATCGCGCGCGACACTGCCGCGAGACGTGCGCGCATCGCGGCGACGACCTGCGCGGCGCGCGCATCGACGCCGAAGATCCGGCCGAGATTGTTCAGGTCCCGGAACACGTCGTCGAACGACGCGGCTGATTGCTTCATCACATGCGAGCACGATTCGGTCAGTTCATACGTGCGGATGCCGAACGGCGCGAGCGTCGCGGGCGTCACCGGGCCGCCGACATGCATCCCGTAGTTCCAGCCCGCGAGATAGAAGTCGGCGCGCGCGGCGGCCAGCACCTCGAGCGACGGATACTGGCTCGCCAGTTCGGGCACGCCGCGCAATGCGTCACGCACTCGCGCGGTGCCCGTCTTCCAGCCACCGATGCCCGTATAGCCGACGAGCCGGTCCTTCAGGCCGAGCACGAGCATCATCTCGGTCAGGTTCACGTCGTTGCTCACCGCGCGGGTCGGTGCGCGCTCGAACGTCACGTCGCGGTTGCAACTGCGCACGGTGACGGGATACGCGCCCGCGTGAACGGCGGCGCAGCCGAGCACGGCCGCGGCCACCAGCCGGCGGGATACGAAGGACGAGGCAGGTAACGGCATGGCGGTCATTCCGGATGAAGCGGCGTGATACGCGGCCGGCCCGTGACGGGATGCCGATCGACGAGCGCGGCGACGCCGAACACGTCGCGCAGCAGCGCTTCGGTCAGCACGTCGTCCGGCGCGCCGGACGCGACGACCCGGCCGTGCGCGAGCACATGGAGCCGGTCGCAATACGCGGCCGCGAGGTTGAGGTCGTGAATCGTCGCGAGCGTCGCGATGCCGAGGCGCCGCACGCGCGCGAGCAGTTCGAGCTGGTGACGCAGGTCGAGATGGTTGGTCGGTTCGTCGAGCAGCAGCAGTTCCGGTTGCTGCGCGAGCGCACGGGCCAGCAACGCACGCTGCTTCTCGCCGCCCGACAGCGACGCGAAGCGTTGCGCACGGCGCTCGGCGAGGCCGACGTCGTGTAGCGCGGATTCGACGATCCGGCGATCGTCGGCCGACTCCGCATCGAACGGCCGCTTGTGCGGCGTGCGGCCCATGCCGACCAGTTCGTCGACCGTCAGCCCGAAATCGTCCGGCGTCTCCTGCTGCAGCACCGCGATCCGTTGCGCGACCGCGCGCGGCCGCATGCGCCACACATCCTGCGCATCGAAGGCAACATCGCCCGCATCCGGCCGCGCGTAACGGAACACGCAGCGCAGCAGGCTCGTCTTGCCGCTGCCGTTCGGGCCGACCAGCCCGACGAACTCTCCCGCGGCGACGCTCAGCGTCACCGAATCGAGCACGGCGAGCGCGCCGCCGGGAGACCAGCTCACGCGATCGATGTCGAGCATGTGCACCACTGAAGGCTCGCGGCGCCGCACTAGAAGCGCATCGTCGCGACGAGCTCCGCCGAGCGCGACGGACCGAGCAGCCATTGCTCGCCGGCGTTCGACGTCGTCACCGCGTACGTGCGGTTCGCGAGATTGCGCAGATACAGCGCCAGCTCGGTGCGCGACGTCGGCCGCCACCGCAGCGACGCATCGAACACCGTGTACGACGGCACCTTCAGGCGGTTCGCATCGTCGCCGTACGTCGCGCCGACATAACGCACGCCCGCGTTCGCCTGCCAGCACTCGGCGAACGCCCAGCCGAGCCACAGGTTCGCCGTCTGCCGCGGCACGTTGGACGGCACGTTGCCGGCCCGTGACACCGTCGCGCCGCCAGCTACCTGGTTGAATTCGTCGTAGCGTGCATGCAGCAGCGCGACGTTCGCATCGATCGTCCAGCCGTGCGGCAACCGCGCGCCGCCCGTCAGCTCGACGCCGCGCGACGATTGCCGGCCGACCTGGTGGCGCAGCGCGGGATTGACCGGATCGGTGCTGAGCAGGTTGCGCTTCGTGATGTCGTACACGGCGAACGTCCAGTATGCGCGGCCGTCGAACAGCGTCTGCTTGAGGCCCGCTTCCCACTGTTCGCCGGTCGCGAGCCGGTAGTTCGCCTGCGACGCGGACAGCGTCACGAGCGAGCCGAGGCCCTCCGCGCCGGTCGTGTACTGCGCATACGCGCTGAGTGTCGGCGCGACCTCCAACACGAAGCCCGTGCGCCAGCCGACGTTCGCGAAACGTTTGTCGAAGCCCGCGCCGGTCGCCGCCTGCTCGCGGCTGAACGCGATGTGGTCGTATCGCAGGCCGCTCACCCACGCGAGCCGCGGCAGCACTTCGAGCCGGTTCTCGGCGAACACCGCGGCCTGCCGCGCACGCGTGCCGAACTGCGGCACCGTCGGGTCGGGGCTCGCGAACACGCCGGGGTCGAAGCCGTGCGCCGCTACCGTCGATTCGCCGCCGTACGGCGAATTGTTGATGCCGTCGAACGTGATCTGGCTGAACTCCGTGCCGACGACGAAGCGGTTCGCGCGGCCGAACAGCGTGCCGTCGAAGCGCGCGCTCAGCCGGTCGCCGATCTGCTGCTGATGGTGACCGATGTCGAGATAGTCGCCGCGCGTCACAAGCCCGGTCGCAGGGTCCAGTGCATACGATTCGGCGTTGCGCCAGTGGCGGTTCGAAGTCAGGTAGTAAAGCTGGTTGTCGATCGTCACGCCGGCCGTGGGCCGGTAGCGGGCCGACAGGCGTGTCCACTGGTCGTAGTACGCGATCGTCGCATCGCCGACGTTGTAGTTGAGCTTGCGCAGCGATGGATCGAGCACGCCGTTCGGCGCGGGCACGCCGTAGTACGTCGCAGGCATCTGGCGGCCGTAATCGTAGTCGAGCGTCAGCGTGAGTTGCGGGCTCACGTCGAATCTCAACGCACCGCCGACCGCCGTCGTATGCGTGTCGGCCCGCTCGGCAAGACCGTTGGCACGCGCATCGCTCGCGTAGAAGCGGTACGACAGCCGCGGGCCGAGCGCGCCCGTCATATCGAACGCGACGCGCTTCGCGCCGTCGGGGCCGACGCCGACCTGCAGCGTCGTCTCGCGCGTGCGCTGCGGCCGCTTCGGCACGACGTTCACGACGCCGCCGATCGCCCCTTCGCCGTACAGCACCGACGCCGGGCCGCGCAACACCTCGATGCGCTCGACCGACCACGTATCGAACGGAAACGTGATCGTGCCGGCGGCCGGCATCAGCCGCACGCCGTCGAGCAGCGTCATCACCGATTCCTGTCCGCTGAAGCCGCGCACGCTCAACGCGGTGCCGCCGTTGCCGGGCGCCATCGCGCTCGAGAATCCCGCCGTGCGCGTAACCGCATCGAGCACCGTGCGATCGCCGCGCGCTTCGATCGTGTCGGCCGTGACCGTCTCGACGCTCGCCGGCGTATCGAGGCTTGCCAGCCCGAGCCGCGAACCCGTTTCGAGCGGCTGCGTCAGCGGGTCGGCCTGCGCCGGGCGCGCGGTCACGCTGATCGCCGGCAACGCGTGCCGGTCGTCCGGTGCGGGGGCTACCGCTTCGGCAGCCAATGCGCCGGAGGTCGCCATCGCGCAACCCAGCAGGGTCGTGCAGCCGCGCGCCGCGCGTGCGCGCCAGGCGCCGGTGTTCCGGCGCGACGCAGCATGGTGCCGCCCCCCGCACGCCAGGTTGTTTCTGGATTTCGTCACGTCGTATCGATCTTCGTTTGGTGTCGTCGCCGGCGAGGTTGCCCGGCACGGCCGGCCGACGACGAAAACGTCAGATGATACAATATATCAATTTGCTTCGTCAGGATTTTGTCAGCTTGGGCCTGCGTCCGGCAGGATCACCACCTTGCCCTTCACCTGCCGGTTCGCCATCCGCGCGATCGCGTCGGCCGCGCCGGCCAGCGACACGCGCTCGGTGATCGCGGGCCGCACCTTGCCGGCCGCGAACCATTCGGCAAGCAGGTGCATGTTCGCGACATGCTGCGCGGGGTTGCGGCGCACCGCGTCGCCCCAGAACACGCCGAGAATGTCGCGCTCCTTGAGCAGCGCCAGGTTCAGCGCGATCTTCGGGATCTCGCCGGCCGCGAAACCGACCACGAGGAACCGGCCGTGCCACGCGGTCGCGCGCAGCGCCGCCTCGCTGTATGCGCCGCCCACCGGATCGTAGACGACGTCGGCGCCGCGTCCGCCGGTCAGCTCGTCGACGCGGCGGCGCAGGTCTTCGGTCGAATAGTCGATCGTCTCGTCGGCGCCCGCCGCGCGGCACAGCGCCAGCTTGTCCGCACTCGACGCCGCCGCGATCACGCGCGCGCCGAGCGCCTTCGCGATCTCGATCGCGGCGAGCCCGACGCCGCCCGCCGCGCCCAGCACGAGCAGCGTCTCGCCTTGTTGCAGGCACGCGCGCTGCTGCAATGCGTGCAGCGACGTGCCGTAGGCGAGCACGAGCGCCGCGCCCTGCTCGAACGTCATGCCCGGCGGCAGCGCGGCGATCTGGTGCACGTCGGCCACGCACTGTTGCGCGAACCCGCCGTGCCCGGTGAACGCGACGACCGAATCGCCGGGCCGCCACGCGCTCACGCCTTCGCCGACTGCATCGATCACGCCGGCAAACTCGGCGCCCGGCGAGAACGGCAGCGCCGGCTTCACCTGATACAGCCCCTGGACGATCAGCGCATCGGGGAAATTGAGCGACGCCGCCTTCACCTGAATCCGGACCTGGCCCGCAGCCGGTTCGGGAATCGCGACGTCCTCGATGCGCAAGCGGTCGATCGGGCCGAATGCGGTACACAACAGGGCTTTCATGCTCTCCTCTCTCCTTGCGCGGCGTGGCCGGGCATCGGTACGGTCTGCGGGATACGCCCGCACGGCCGGTTCACGACGAATACGCGGCGGCCGGCAGGCCGGCATCCGCTACATCTTCAGCATTCCGGAATGTCGTCACGACAACGTTCAGAACCACGCGTCGTGCATGTCGAGCGTCGTCGTGTCGACGCTCGACAGCAGATCGAACTGCGCATCCACCTTCGGCAATTCCCAGCGGAAAAAGTATCGGGCCGCCGCACGCTTGCCGTCGTGGAAATCGCCGTCATGCCCGTGCGCGGCGAGCGTCACGTCGAGCCACAGCCAAGCGACGACGAGATGGCCGAACGCTTCGAGATAGACGCTCGCATTCGCGAGTCGCGTCTGCGGATCGCCGATCGCGCCCAGCTGCCGAGTGACGTCGCACAGCCGCGCCCAGCGCTGCGCCAGCGCATCGGCCTGCTCACGTGTGCGGGCATCCAGCGCCCGCGCGCGTTCGACGGTCGCGCGGATCCGCGCGTCCAGCGCACGCAGCAAGGCGCCGTCGTCCTGCGCGACCTTGCGGCCCAGCAGATCGAGTGCCTGGATCCCGTGCGTGCCTTCGTGAATCGGATTGAGGCGATTGTCGCGATAGAGCCGCTCGACCGCGTAGTCGCGCGTGTAGCCGTAGCCGCCGTGCACCTGGATCGCGAGATCGTTCGCGGCGAGGCACCACTGCGACGGCCAGCTTTTCGCGATCGGCGTCAGGATGTCGAGCAGACGCGCGGCATTGGCGCGCACCGCCGCATCTTCATGCGCGCGCCCTTCGTCGACCAGCTTCGCGCAGTACAGGATCAGCGCGAGGCCGCCTTCGACATAGGCCTTCTGCGCAAGCAGCATGCGCCGCACGTCCGGATGCGCGACGATCGGCGCCTGCGGCGCCGCGGCATCCTTGCCGGCCGGCCCGAGCGGACGCCCCTGCGGCCGGTTGCGCGCGTAGTCGAGCGCGTGCAGATACCCCGTGTAGCCGAGCGCCACCGCACCCGCGCCGACACCGATGCGCGCCTCGTTCATCATGTGGAACATATACGCGAGGCCGTGGTTCGGCTCGCCGACCAGATAGCCGATCGCGCCCGCGCGCCCTTGCGGACGATAGCGCGTGCCTTCGCCGAAATTCAGCAGGCAGTTGGTCGTACCGCGATAGCCCATCTTGTGGTTCAGGCCGGCGAGCACGACGTCGTTGCGTTCGCCGGCTGCGCCGCCGTCGGTTCCCGGCAGGTACTTGGGCACGATGAACAGCGAGATGCCGCGCGTGCCGGGCTGCAAGCGGCCGTGCTCGTCGGGAATCTTCGCGAGCACGAGGTGGACGATGTTCTCCGCCAGCTCGTGTTCGCCGCCGGAAATCCACATCTTGTTGCCGGTCAGCCGGTAGCGCGGGCCGAGCGGCGAATCACGTTCGAAATCCGCACGCGTCGCGATGTCGGACAGCGACGAACCGGCTTGCGGCTCCGACAGGCACATCGTGCCGAGGAAACGCCCTTCCAGTTCCGGGCGCGCGAACGCGTCGATCTGTGCGGCGCTACCGTGCGCGATGAGCAGGTTCGCGTTCGCGACGGTCAGGAACGGATAGGCGGCGGTCGCGATGTTCGCGGCCTGGAAGAACAGGAACGATGCGGCTTCGATCAGCTTCGGCAACCGCATGCCGCCGAGCGCTTCGTCGTGGCCGGCGGCGATCAGCCCGGCGTCCGCAAACGCTCGCACGGCCGGTTCGACTTCCGGGATCAGCGTCACGCGCTCGCCGTCGAAATGCGGCTCCTCGCGGTCGCCGCGCGCCGCGTGCGGCGCGAACAGATCCTCGGCGATCCGCGCGCTGGTATCGAGTACCGCATCGAAGGTCTCGCGGCTGTGCTCCGCATGGCGCGGCAGCGCGACGAGCGCTCCGGCATCGAGCCAGTCGTACAACAGGAACGCGAGGTCGCGTCGCGACATCAACAGGCTCATCGTGCCGTCTCCCGGGTGCCGGCCTTGTCAGCCGAATGAATGGATCCGCGATTGCAAGTGCTGGCAGGAATTTAGCACGACCGTTCGCAAACGACAACGACAGGCGCGCGACTCCGCGTACCCGGGATGAGCCGATCGTTCAAGGATCGAGCATGCGGGCCGCACGATGCGGCCCGGCCTCGGGTATTGCGTCAACCAGCCTGCGGCTTCGCGAGCTGATCGGCGACAGGCAGGCTGCGGATGCGCGTGCCGGTCGCCGCGAAAATCGCGTTGGTCAGCGCCGGCGCGACGGGCGGCAGGCCCGGCTCGCCGACGCCGCCGAGCGGCGTCGCGAAGTCGTCCGGCGCGACGAGATGCACGCGGATTTCGCGCGGCGCCTCGTTCATTCTCAGCACCTGGAAGCCGTTGAAGTTGCTCTGTTCAGGATGCCCGTCCTTGAACGTGATCTCGCCGTGCAGCGCAATGCCGAGCCCCATCACCACCGCCCCCTCGAGCTGCGAGCGCACGCGCTCCGGATTGACCTGCGGCCCGCAGTCGATCGCGATGTCGACGCGCGGCACCGAGATCTTGCCGTCCGCACCGACCTGCACCTCGCACACCGCGGCCGTGTACGACACGAAGCTGCGATGCGCGGCTATCCCGAGCCCGTGCCCCTTCGGCAGCTTGCGTCCCCAGCCGGCTTCGCGCGCGACCGTCTCGACCACGCGCCGCAGCCGCCCGGTGTCGACCGGATACAGCGCGGGATCCTCGCCGTAGTTCACGTTCTTCACCGTGATGTGCGGCTCGAAACGCCGTGCGGGCCCGATCAGCTCGAGCAGGAAATCCTTCGGGTCGCGGCCGGCCGCGTGTGCGAGCTCCGACACGAAGCTCTGGACTCCGAACGCATGCGGAATGTTGTAGACCGAGCGGAACCAGCCGATCCGCGTGTGCGCTTGCGCGGCCGGATTCTCGATCCGCACGTTCGGAATCGCGAACGGCAGATCCGCGATCCCTTGCGCGAGCTCGCCCGGCTGCTCGTGCACGACGCCGGCCCTGAACGTCGACTGGATCGACGGCGCGACCGTGCGATGCTGCCACGCGACCACGTTCCCCGACGCATCGATCCCGCCGTCGAATGCTTCGAGCGACACCGCGTGGAAATAGTCGTGCGCGATGTCGTCCTCGCGCGTGAACGTCAGCTTGACCGGCGCGCCGACCGCCTTCGACAGCAATGCCGCCTCCACCACGTAGTCCGGTTTCGACTTGCGGCCGAAACCGCCGCCGAGCAGCGTCACGTTGACCGTCACGTGCTCCGTCGGCAGCCCGAGCGCCTTCGCGATCTCGTCGCGCGTGGTCTGCGGCGCCTGCGTGCAGGTCCATACTTCGCAGCGGCCGTCCGCCACCCGCGCGACGGCCGCGGGCGGCTCCATCGTCGCGTGCGCGAGATGCGGGATGTAGTACGTCGCGCGCACGCGTTTCGCGGCACCGGCGAGCGCCGTGGCCGCGTCGCCGTCGTTGCGGATCACGTCGCCCGGCTGCGCGGCGGCCGCTTCGAGCGTCTTGCGATACGCGGCCGAGTCGTAGTTCGCGTTGGGTCCGTGCTTCCAGTCGATCTTCAATTGCGCACGCGCCTGGATGGCCGTCCACGTGTCGCGCGCGACGACGGCTACGCCGCCGAGCGGCTGGAAGCCGGACGGCAGCGCCGTCGACGCGAGCTGCACGACCTTGACGATGCCCGGCAGCTTCTCCGCGGCCGAGGCGTCGAACGACGCCACCGTGTCGCCATAGGCCGGCGGTCGCGCGACGACCGCATACAGCATGTCGTCGAGCCGCGTGTCGATCCCGTAGTGCGCACGGCCGCCGACGATGTCGCGGCCGTCGATCAATGCGGTTTTGCCCTTGCCGATATAGCGGAATTCGGCCGGCGCCTTCAGCATCACGGTGGCGGGATCCGGCACCGGCAGCGCGGCCGCTTTCGCCGCGAGCTCGCCGAAGCCGAGCTTGCGTCCGCTCTTCGTATCGACGACCTCGTGCACCGTCACCTTGACCTGACGCGCGTCGACGCCCCACGCCATCGCGGCAGCCTGCTCGAGCATCGTGCGCGCGGCCGCGCCCGCGCGGCGCAGCGCGGCGAAGCTCTGGCGCAGGCTGCGCGAGCCGTCGGTGTTCTGGTTGCCGTAGCGCGGCTCGTCGCCGACTGCCTGCGCGACCTTCACGCGCGCCCAGTCCGCGCCGAGTTCGTCGGCCACCACGAGCGCGACGCTCGTGCGCACGCCCTGCCCCATCTCGGAGCGGATGCAGGTCACGGTGACAGTGCCGTCCGGTGCGATCGCAACGAACAGGTGCGGATCGTCGCGCAACCCGTGCGGCATCCCCGCGCCGCCGTATTGCGGATTCGCGCTGACGGGCGGCTGCACCGGCGCGGCCGCGCGCGCGAGCGACGGCACGCCGAACGCGAGCAGCAGCCCGCCGGATGCGAAGCCGAGCAGCAGCGCGCGGCGGCTTTCGTTGCGGACGGAGAGTTCGGGTGCGCTCATGCGGCACCTCCGCGGCGCACGGCCAGCCGGATCGCCGCGCGGATGCGCGTATAGGTGCCGCAGCGGCAGATGTTGCCGGACATCGCATCGTCGATGTCGGCGTCGCTCGGATGCGGATTCGTCTTCAGCAGCGACGCGGCCTGCATGATCTGCCCGGACTGGCAGTAGCCGCATTGCGCGACGTTCAGTTCCTGCCATGCCTGCTGCAGCGGATGCGTCAGGTCCGTCGACAATCCCTCGATCGTCGTCACGCGTTTGCCGGAAGCGGCCGCGACGAGTGTGATGCACGAACGGATCGCGACACCGTCGAGATGCACGGTGCACGCGCCGCACAGCGCCATGCCGCAGCCGAACTTGGTACCGGTGTGGCCGAGGACATCGCGCAGATACCACAGCAACGGCATGTCGGGATTGCCGTCGAAATGCTGTTCGCTACCGTTGACGGTCAGCATGATCATCGTTCACCTCCTGGTTGCGACACCCGCGTCGGACAGGCATCGAGTGGGGATTCGAACGGCGCGGCGCACATTCCGAACAACCAGGCAGGCGTGGCGCCGTTTCGTGGATCGTGTCGCCTGCAGACACGATCGGGCCGATGCCGCAAACGAGGCTGTCGTCCGGTTGCCTTCGCAACCTTTCGATGACATCCCGGTCAACCGCTCGTCCGCATGGATCGCCGATCGCATTATCGAACCATTTCGAATTTGCCGTCGGATCGAGACGATTCGAGAGTTTTAGGCAATCGGGAAGGAAGTTCAGCCGGGAAAGGGATGTTGCGACGGGTCATGCCTGTCGGTGATGTCGCCCGTGGCTTGCGTGCCGGCGTCTCGATGCACGGCGGAAGGCGATTCTTTCTCGTTCCCGCACGCCGCCCGATGCGATCAACGGGCCGACGAACGGGAAATGGTCGATCGCGAAATCGCGCAAATGCAAAGGTCCGGCCGGCCTCCCGGCCGGACCGGACCTTCGCACGACCACATCGAACGGTTCGGACGCTACCGCGCGATCACGTTCATCGCGACCTCAACGCCTGCAACCCCAGCGTGAGCGCGTTATACGGCATTTCCGCGGCGCCCATCGAAAAACTCGTCGTCTTCGCGGTTGCCCCCGGCGTACGCATCAGCGCGTGAACGATCCGCTCGCTCGCATGCCCGTCGCCATACGGATTGCTCGCGCGCGACATTTCCTCGTATGCCCTTTCGTTGTCGAACAGTCGCGACGCCTCCCAGACAATCCGCTCCTGATTGGTGCCGACGAGCCGCGCGGTGCCGGCCTGGATCGCTTCGGGCCGCTCGGTCGTGTCGCGCGTGACAAGCACCGGCTTGCCCAGCGCCGGCCCTTCCTCCTGAATGCCGCCCGAATCGGTGATGATGAAATGTGCGCGCGACATCAGGAATACGAACGACAGATATTCCTGCGGCTCGATCAGGTAAATGTTCCGCGCACCGCCGAGCAGCGCGCGCGCCGGCTCCCGCACGTTCGGATTCATATGCAGCGGATAGACGAACTGCGCATCGCGATAGCGGTTCGCGAGCGTGCGCAACGCCTCGCAGAAATGCCGGAACGGCTCGCCGAAGCTCTCGCGGCGATGGCCGGTGATCAGCACGACGCGACGCGACGGTTCGAGGAACGGAAAACTCGCGGCAACCTTTTCCGTCAGCTCGGCATTGTGGTCCAGCATGCGCTTGACCTCGTGCAACGCATCGATCACGGTGTTGCCGGTCAGCACGACCGCGCCCCCCGGCACGCCCTCGCTGAGCAGGTTGTCGCGCGCCTTCCCGGTCGGCGCGAAATGCCACGACGATACCGCGTCGGTCACACGGCGATTCAGTTCCTCCGGCCACGGCGACCAGATGTCCCCGCTGCGCAAACCGGCCTCCACGTGCCCGACCGGCAAGTAGCGGTAGAACGCCGCGAGACTGACCGCAAGTGTGGTCGTCGTATCGCCGTGCACCAGCACGACGTCCGGACGCAATTCGTCGAAGACCACGCCGATCGCCTGAAGAATACCGGTCGTCACTTCGGTCAGCGTCTGACTTTGACGCATCAGGTCGAGATCGTAGTCGGGCTTGATGTCGAACAACGTCAGCACCTGATCGAGCATTTCCCGATGCTGCGCGGTCACGCATACCTTGACGTCGACATCCGTCTGCGCCTTCAGCGCGCGCACCAGCGGCGCCATTTTGATGGCCTCCGGCCGAGTCCCGAACACAAGCAAGATCTTTTTCATCGTTGTCCTCGTTTAGCCACCTCGCGCCGAATGACCCTGCTCGTGGCGCGAAGCATGTATTCAGGCGGCGCCTCCCGGACTCGCACGCGATCAACGCGTAGCGACGTCGCGGGGCGAGCGCGCCGTCCTGTCCGCGCGGTCTCCGCCACGCGAATCGTCGTACTACCGGCGTCCCGTTGCACTTGATCGGTCACGCCTCAACCACTACAGCAATAATCAAACCAACCGCCCTGCGGCCGGGTCGCGTTCGTTCGACGCACGCGGCGCACATGCCGCGCGTGCGGAATGTTTCACAACTGCTACGAGCGTCGCATCGCCCGGCGAGCACGGCATGGATAAACATCCGGTCGGTCGTACGATCCATCCGGCGACGTCGTCCGATAAATAACGAATTCATGTCGAGCGCCCATTGCGCCCCGGACCTCGCGCATCTTTCGAAGTGCTTTGCGCCGCCTCGATTCGAAACTTTTGTCTGTGCAGTGTGCGGCGTGCAATCGACCGCTCGGCCACTGTCGTGCACGAAAGATTTCCCGACATGCGGCGGCATTCGCGCCGCATGAGTCCGCGGGAGCGAAATGTTGCGAATGTGTAACGCAAATCCGGAACCGGCGGTTACATCCGAGTCCGGTCCAGTCGGCGCTCGCGGCAACCGGCACCGCCCCGGCTTCCCGTCCTCTGCATATGCAGCGAATAGCGCGTGATGCACCGACCGCGCAAAGCCGCCCCCGGCAAGGTGGCACCGGTTCGGCAGACAAATCGCACGCCGCATGGCGCGTGCGGGCCGCGACGTCGACCGCGTGCCGTCGCACCGCTTGCGCACAAGCTGATACGCCGGTGAATCAAAACCCGCCGCCGCCGCCCGGTCCGCATTCGCAGCCCGCCCTCCCGCCCCTTGCTGCACGGTGCATCGCGGCCGATGGCTCACGCCTTGCTTAATACCGGACAGGTGTGTCCCGAAGTACTCGCACGACAGCGGACAGACGGAGGCGCCGAAGCAACGAAACCGGGAGGCGACGCGACGCGTCCGCCCGGGGCGAAAGACAGCCGCCCCTGCGCGACGAACGTGCGGTCGTTTCCCGTCGAGATCCGCGCGATCCGCGGGCCGCCTTCAAGCGCTCATGCGACGAACCGGCTCGTGAGCGCGAATAGCGGCACCAGCCTCAAGTTCACCAGCACCAGGGTGCACTGAGCCACAACGTCGACACGCTCGCCGGGCGCGACGCGGCCAACGCCGCACCCGGCGACGATTGCGAAGGACCACCGCGCAGGAGCCCCCGATCATGAACCGGCCCGCGCTTTTCCCGGCTGCACGCGCATGCGTGACGGCCGCCGCCCGGCTGCGCCGCCTGTGGCACGTCGCCTGCTGTGTCGCCGCGTGCGGCTTCGCGCTGCACGCGAGCGCCGCCGAGCTCCTGCTCAACGGGCTGTACCAACGCCCCGACGGAGCGATCACCGTACGCCTGAACGGCGCCGGCATCGATCCTTATTTTGCGGCGAAGGCGCTGCTCGCCGCCTCCGATGCGCGACTCGACGCGCATCAGGCCGCACTCGCATGGATCGCCTGGCTGTTGCCGCGTCAGCGTCCGGACGGCGGCTTCGATCGCTACTGTGTGCAGAACAGCCAGTACAGCCCGTGCGCCGAAGCGGACACCGACGACGCGATGATGGCGACCTGGATCGAACTGCTCGCCCGTTTCGCACCGCCCGACGGCATGCCCGCTGCATGGGAACTCAGCCTGAGCCGCGCAGGCGCGCATCTGGACACCCTGCTCGACAAGCCTGCCGGCGTCTATCAGATCTCGTCGTCGCAGCACGTCGCGCTGCTGATGGACAACGTCGAGGTACACAGCGCGTTCCGGGCGCTCGCGGCGTACTACGCCCGGCGCGCCGACTACATGCACGCGGGCCCGTGGAGCCAGCGCGCCGACCAGCTCGCGTCGGCGATCCTGAAGGTGTTCTGGCTCGGCACTCAATCCGGTTTTCGCGCAAGCACGCAGCGAGTCGGCGGTACGAGCTTTTATCCGGCGAAAGTCGCGCAGATCTTCCCGCTCCTTTCAGATATTCAGGTTCCCGAACAATCGAGCGAGACGATTTATGTGCAATGGATGAGGAAGTACGGCAGGACGTGGCAGCAACTCGCCGGCACCGATTATCCGTGGGGCTTGATCGCACTGGTCGCGTTCAAGATGAACGACTGGAGCACGGTCGCCTGCTGGCATGCGCGATCCGGCCCGTACCGTCACGGTGCGCACTGGAACGTACTGGAGGAATCGCTTTATCTGGCCTTCGAAAGCCGGATGGCGGAGCCCGTCACACCTGCTCAATGCGGATTCACGACGGCGGCGGCAACGGCAACCGCGTCGCACTGATGCAAGGGTGCGCGGTCCATGATGATCAAAAGGGAAGGAGACGTGTAATGTGTGGCATCGTCGGCGCGGTCGCGCAACGGGACATCGTCCCGATTCTGATTGAAGGTTTGCGTCGCCTCGAATATCGCGGCTACGATTCATGCGGCGTCGCAACGGTCGTCGACGGCCAGGCGCGCCGCGAACGCAGCATGTCGCGCGTCGCCGATCTCGACGCACACGTGCGCAGCACCGGCCTGACCGGCAGCACCGGCATCGCGCACACCCGCTGGGCGACGCATGGCGCACCGGCAACCTGCAACGCGCATCCGATTTTCTCGCGCGACGAAATCGCGCTCGTACACAACGGCATCATCGAGAACCACGAAACGTTGCGCAAGCAACTTTCCGACAAGCACTACGAGTTCGACGGCCAGACCGACACCGAGGTCGTCGCTCACCTGATCCACAGCAAGTATCGCGGCGACCTGCTCGCCGCCGTGCGCGATGCGACGTCGCAGCTTCACGGCGCCTATGCGATCGCGGTGTTCAGCAAACACGAGCCGCAGCGGCTGATCGGCGCGCGGGCCGGCTCCCCGCTCGTCGTCGGCGTGAAGGACGGCGAGTGCTTTCTCGCGTCCGACGCGCTCGCGCTCGCCGGCATCACCGACCGCTTCATTTTTCTCGAGGAAGGCGACGTCGTCGAGTTGACGGCAGGCGGCGTGCGCGTGCTCGATCGCAGCGGCGCGCCGGTCGAGCGCGCGATACAAACCGTTTCCTCCGCGCAAGGCGTGGTCGAACTCGGGTCGTACCGGCATTTCATGCAGAAGGAGATTTTCGAACAGCCGCAGGCGGTGGCCGCGACCATCCCGGATGCGGGGCTGTTCGATCCGGCCGTATTCGGCCCTGACGCCGCGCGGGCGTTCGGGCAGATCGACAACGTGCTGATTCTCGCGTGCGGCACGAGTCACTATTCCGGCCTGACCGCGCGCCGCTGGCTCGAAACGATCGCGCGCGTGCCCGCGCAGGTCGAAATCGCGAGCGAATACCGTTACAGCGACGCGCTCGCCACACCGAACACGCTGGTCGTGAGCGTGTCGCAATCCGGCGAGACCGCCGACACGCTCGCCGCGCTCAAGTACGCGCAGGCGCTCGGCCATATCGACACGCTGGCGATCTGCAACGTGCCGACCAGCGCAATGATGCGTCAGACGGGCCTGCGGTTCCTGACGCGGGCCGGCCCGGAAATCGGCGTCGCGTCGACCAAGGCGTTCACGACGCAGCTCGTCGCGCTGTTCATTCTCGCCGTGACGCTCGGGCGGCTGCGAGGTTATGTCGACGACGCGCAGCTCGCACGCTACACCATGCAGTTGCGGCGGCTGCCCGATGCGCTCGACGACGTGCTCAGGCTGGAGCCGCAGATCGAGCGCTGGGCGGCGGAATTCGCGCAGCACGAGAATGCGCTGTTTCTCGGGCGTGGGCTGCATTACCCGATCGCGCTCGAGGGCGCGCTGAAGCTGAAGGAGATTTCGTATATCCACGCGGAAGCGTATCCCGCGGGCGAGCTGAAGCACGGGCCGCTGGCGCTCGTCACCCATACGATGCCCGTCGCGACGATCGCGCCGAACGATGCGCTGCTCGAGAAGCTGAAGTCGAACATGCAGGAAGTGAGGGCGCGCGGCGGGCAGCTTTATGTGTTCGCCGATGCCGATACGCGGATCGACAACAGCGAGGGTGTGTCGGTGTTGAGGATGCCGGATTACTACGGGCTGTTGTCGCCGATTCTTCATGTGGTGCCGTTGCAGTTGCTTGCGTATCACGCGGCGTGTTTGCGTGGGGCGGATATCGACAAGCCGAGGAACCTGGCGAAATCGGTGACGGTGGAGTGATGGGGTTGTGTAACACGGGGCGGGACCGCGATGGTCTTCAAGGGATCTGACTGGCCCGCCCTGCACGATTCGAGCGTGTGACGTACGACTTAGATGGCCGAACAAGTCGAGTTGGACCTATCCGTCATTTCGTGGGCGGGCATATCACGAGGGGTAAAGGTCATGGATATGCCAATGAAGAAGAAACGGCAACCTGTAGCGCGTCGGGCAGCGGCCCGCGGGCCGCTGCCTAAACTGCCACAGGAACTGCTGGACCAGTTGGTCAAGGGGCCGATGACGCCGGCCGAGGTGCAGGACCTGATGTTGGCGTTCAACAAGGCGGTCATCGAACGTGCGATGGGCGCCGAGATGAATCTGCATCTGGGCTACCCGCCGGGTCAACCTAAGCCGGCCGGCCAAGCCAACGAGCGCAACGGCGCCAGCGGTAAAACGGTCATCACCGATCGTGGCCCGGTCCGAGTCGACGTTCCCCGTGATCACGACGGCAGCGTCGAACCAATCCTGATTCCCAAGCACGAGCGCCGCTTCACCGGATACTTTGATCTACGTCGGTAGTACTATGCAAAATTCCCCGGCTGACGCCATATCGGTGTTCGGATGTCCAATCTGGAAATCAAGATATTATGCGAAAACGCGTGCATTTGAGCTGCAAAGCGTTGCAACTGCGTACCCGAGCGGAAAATCCGGCCAACATGATCGGGGTTCACAGCGGACGATCCTACCAACCACGGAGTTCCGCTCTTGAAGTGAGCCCGATTTTTATTCCACCAGGAAGTAATTGCGCCATGGTCCGGTTGCAATCGCACCGAATCATGCTGCTGCAGCACAGTATCCTCGTCGTGCGTCGATGTCGTTCTAATCAGAAACTCGCTGTCATCAAGATCGATGCCAGTAATTAAATGCATCGCCTGAAATGCAGCGTCAGACAATCCGTTCGTCGCTAACTGGGCGATAAGATCGTCGACAAACGCCGGATCACCGTGATGAGCGACAAACGGCATTTTCAGTTCAGCAGGAAGCATTTCAAATACTTCTTGAGCCTCATGGTCGCCATAGCTCACCGCATGCCCGAGGTATCTGGCTAGTCGGTCCAGTCTTGCAAGTGCGATTTGCTTCGCCAAACCGCGCTGTTCCTCAGCCAGCGGCTTACATCGCCGGACTATGTCGACAAGCCGTCGCTTCACTCGCGTGTCACGTCCAAACGTCATTAAACCGTCAGCAGCGGCGATTTGGACATCTAGGTCATCGTCATCGAGTGCACGAAGAAGGAAATCTCGAGCAGATGCTGCGGGGAGTTCCGCCGCGAGATGGCAGGCAGCGACCCGCACCCAATGCGACTCATGATCGAAGTATCGAGCCACGTCCGGTGAGGCGGTCGGCAAAGCAAGCTCCCGCCGAGCGATTATCGACAGCGCCAATGGAAGCGAGTGCGCAGCTGCCTTCCATTGCTCGAGTCGGGCAAAGACAGCCTTACGCGATGCCCATGAGATCGCGCAACTGAATCCGTGTACAGTCGACTCGGCATGCTCGTCGAGCAAATCCCACGCAGGTTCAAACTGGCTGTCGGCGTATTTCTCGAACGAGAGCACTCCGTATACGAACGCGTCGCCGTGGGATTTCCAGCGATCAAGCTCTCTGCGCGCCATCAGCATTCCGGCGTCGCCCGCCACACGTAGCCCATCGAGGTTTGCCTCAAGCAGACTATGAAACGATGCCAATTTCGTGATCGACACTGTCGGCGAACATAAGCTGCTGTCGCTCTGGCTCCAGTAGAACGCGGCATCCTGCGCGTGCCGCATCAGCAGTGGTCGTATAACAGGAGAGCCTGCAACCATAGAAACCGTCATTATCGAGTGGCCCGTTCATCCATCTCGAAGCGGTTGAAGATCAGCCGCCACTCATTTCCGTCGTGATACGCCGCGCCATGTACACCAGCCATCAGCATCATTCCATCCGCGACCGATAAATTACCGGCAGATATCTTGATTTCGGCTGGCAGCTCGACTTCGACGACCTTGTCGTCGATGACGTTCCACACACCGTAATCGGATGTGCACCAAAGCTGGTCTGCGTGCCACACAATGTCCTTGAACGGCAACGTCATATCGCCGCGGTGAATCATGACCCAAGTATCTTCTCGACCTTTAAAAAGCGTTCCCGACTGCGCCCCAATGTACACATCCCCACCCGGTGTACAGCAGACGGACGTCAGAAGCATGTTGGTCGGGAGCGGCACGCGCTTCCATTTCGAACCGTTGAAGCGCCATGCATTGCCGCGACCACCCACAGCGTAGAGATCATCGTGTGAAAATCCATCGATATCCGCGAAGCTTCCATCTTCGACGGCGTCGACGTTGTCAGGATCAGGGATCGGCAGATTGAGGCACAAAGAGGTCCAGTCGTTGACATCCGCCCGAACGCATGCGGTGTTATATCCACCGACGGCGTAGAGCCTGCCACCGATCATGCGGACGCGTCGGATCCCTCCGCGGCGAGGTCCTTGCTTACTGACCGGAATCGCGGCCTCGACTTCGGACCGTCCGCCCCCGCTTGCGTATACTTGTCCGCCGGCATCCACGGCAACAACTTGGTCTTTCCCGGATGCCAGTTTGGCCGCACCGACATGCAGCATACCGAACCCGGTCAGGCCACGTGACCCCATTCGTTTGTCGAGCGGCTCATCGAGATAGAACCCGACAATCTTCTTCGATACTTTCTCTTCCGACAGGGGACTGGCGTCCTCTCCTTCAGTCTCATTTCGCACAGCAAAATGAAAGTAATCTCGGTTCCGGACGACACAGTCGGTAACGTAGTACCCGTGCAGACTGTTCTTGTACTCCCGGTCCGTGATCATACCGCTTCCTTGAGTGTTCATTTTTCGGTATCCGTTGCGCTATCGTCCTGCCCGCCACCACCGGAGCTTCCCGAAACCGCAGGCAGGTCTTGGTTGCATTTACTTCGATAGTACGAGTCCAACTGGGTCTTCAGGCACTTCCTGCTGCACTGAGACTCAGGAAAAGTATCTCGAATGCTTCTAATGCCGTAGTCTCGCGCCTTTTCATACGATAGTGTGTTGCTGCCGAATAACCCAGAAGTATGGTCCTTGATCATGATGGCCATCGCCTTATGGATCAGGCCGTGGGAACCGTTATTGTTGTTCGTACCTTCCACGCAGACCGTCGGCGCCGAGTTCTTGTCGTATCCCGGGCAGCGACCGCCTTTCGTCATTTCATCAGGGAGAATATGGTGGCCCGTTTGTCCTGGGCAACATCCTTTCCCATTTAGGTTCTTCGGTGCCTTAGTCTCGTCATAGGTGACAAGGATACAGCGGCGCGCTCGCGTGCAGGCGTTGAAACGCGACAGAACGCCCATGCCTGTGGCCATGGCCTGCGTCGGTGACATCTTGGCTGCATCAACAGCAAGCGCTTCGAGTTCCTTCGAAGCCTGTCCAACCATATCCTTGATGTCGCCGATTTCCTGGACGGCTTTGTAAGCCTCTTTGCTGAGCTGGTAACCCTGATAGGCGGTGCTCGCCCAGTCATACGCATTCAATGCTGTCGCGCCAATTTCAGTTACCTCATCGAAGATACCGCCACCCGCGACAGCGCCTACGCCCCACCGCGTCAGCGCCCGCTCCCCGAGTTCTGCTCCGCGCTTCGCGGCTGCTTGGCCGACCTTTTGCTCGACCTCAGCTTTTACCTTGTCGACCAAGGGGGTCAACATGTTCTTCACGGTTTCCTTGAAGTCGGACGTCATGTCCTTCAGCAGGCTGTTGAACTTGTCGATCACATCCTTGACGCCGCCGCTGGGCTTAATCCAAAGCCCAGTGCAGTGCTCCATCCAAGCGGTGTTGCTATTGCTCTCGAGCTTCTTTTTGATGTCGCCTTCGAGCTGATCAAGTTTTTGGAGGGTTTTCGGGCTCAGGAATTTATTCAAGACTGCGTGCTTGGGCACCTTGTCGTCGCCAGCCGGTTTGCAAGCGTCCTGAACCTTCTTGAGCTCGCCAGAACAATCGCGGCGAATCGCATCGCTGTCCATGTAAATGTGAGGTGGCGTGTTCCCCGGATCTGATGCGTGGTTGTGCGTCATCAGATCCTCATGTCGAGGAACCCCTTTACCCTCGAACATCACATCATGGGACCACGAGATGAAATACGCCTTGCCTTCGATCGCACCAGTCGCAACGCCTTTCGGCAACGATTCGGTTGCCCCCTGGTCGCCGATACTCGTCGCAAAATACGAAGTGTCGGCCTGCGCAACCATCGAGCCACAGATAAATACCGTGCTCGTCCCGTTTGCGAGATCTTTCGCGTATGCCGTGTTTGGATACGGTACAACGATCGGCCCTGCAGGCGGATTCGGTGGACTCCAACACGGGTCTGGAAACGCTGCCGTGGACTTGCCCTTGGCAGCTTTCGAGCAGGCCTCGCGATTGTTCACATATACGTTCGTGCTCATCGTCCTACCCCTGAAGCCACAAAGCTCGCATCATTTTTCTTGTGGAAGGGTTCCGGCCGATATTCGACCATGACGGCGGCCCGCCGTCCGTCGTCATTGCTGAAGTGAAGAAGGCCTCGACGGCCGGGACTATCCCAGCGACCGGCAACTGCACTTAGATAAGCGAGCAACAACGGCCCAACAGCAGCACCTGTTTCTCCAATGCTGCTCGCCGGAGTGTAGTGAGGGAAACTTTCCACCTTCGTTTCCAGGCTACCTGCGATGGCTAGCGACGCTTCTTTGAAGTAGTATGACTCACCGCTGATGTCGCTCATATGGAAAGCGCACTCGCTCACCGCGAAACCACTCATTTGACTTGCATCGCGGATCGCTCTCTTGAGTCCTAAACCACGAATTGGCTTCTCTGACTGGCTAATCCGGGCGTTCTCCTCTGCGCATCCGACGCCGGTAATTAGCAGCCGCCCCGGTGCTCCATCGTCGAGACCTAACAAAACTGCGCCCGCCCCCTCTCCGGGAATGTACCCGTCGCGGTTTTCAGTTGAGAGAATTCGCTCACCCTCGAGATGCTGGACGACAACGTCCGTATGCAGGTAGCTGTCTATGCCTAAGACCATCACATGTCCAACACGCTGCTCGTCTAGCAACGAATGCGCGCGCAAGAGGGCTTCTCCAATTCCTGCCTTTCCGGCCCGCAAGATTCTCGATTGTCGGTTAAAAGTCAGGCCGGTTTCCTCAGCACAAGAGGTCAGGATCTCATCGGGCCAGTCGTCATCGGTTCCGGGGCGGCTTGGCTCGGGCACCAGTAGGAACAGTGCCGTCGTTTCCGGTGACCAGCTCACGCCAGAACTGGTGCGGCATTCTTCGACAACAGCGTGAAACATCTTAGCCAGTCGGGCGGGCCCCCACTCTTCGATTCCGTCCAAATAAGCACCTACAATCGGCTCGCCATCAAAGCCGACGAAGCGGGTCTCCCGGAAGTGATTGATGTTCGCGCGTATCGCAGCACAGGCTGATAGCGATGAATGGCCGACTGCACAGCACATTCCGATCTTTTGAATCGCAAGAGGCGTCATAATTTTTCGACCAACGTGATCTCATCTTCGCAGTCGTCAGGTGCCGATTTTGTGCTGCGCTTACCTCCACACCCGGTACATCCAGCTGCCCCCCCAATCTTCGCCATCCACCAGTTTTTGCAGATTGGTCCGACGGCTACCGTATCAATCTCCTGAATCCGGCGTTGAAGTGGAATGCTGGTCCGCCAGACGACGCTGAAGCGTTCTTCGTCTGGTTCGAAATAAAGCGTATCGACATGCACTTCTGGTTCGTGCACCTGATAGTCAGTTCCCAGAATTCGAACCGGCATCTGACCCAGATTCGGGAGCTTGAAGCGAACGTGCGGTCTACCCTGCATCAGATTGAGCAGTTCCACGATCTCACCGCCCCGAGGAAATTCGATTTGTTGGTCCTCTGGTGCACACTGATAGTAGCGGTCGTCAAAATCCTCAGGCAAGAACGGGAATACGTCACGGCGCCATCGCTCATCGTATGTTCCTGCATATGTAGTTCGCTTCGGATCGGATCGGCTGATTGCTGACAGTGCACGAGGCTGATAAATCTTCTTCGGAGATTGAATCGGGTCGTCAGCAGATTCGAGATTCGGCATTGAAACGCCGACCATCTCTTTACTCGATGGCCCGTACCCGATGCCTATCGGATTTTCCCGATGCGTGAACGATTGTCTTCCACTATCGCCCTCGACAATCTGAACCCCGCCGTAGGCCCTCCCATAATGCAGCGGCACACGCGTGATCGGCGCAGGCTTGCCCGGCCTAATTCCAGTCAACCGCTTTTCCCAGAGACGATCGCCAAAGACGCGCAACGTCTTGTTCATTGCACCGACTTGAACTCGAACATCCAATTGCGTCACGGGACTACGATCAGACGCGTAGGCGTTGGCGTTAAACAGCACGTCGCACCGCTGTTTGCGCAACACGAAGTCCGCTTCGTAGAGTGACGCCGATAGACCTGGTTCACCAGCGTAGACGTCAGCCATAACGAACGGTTGGCTTTCGATCGGCTTAGCCGCGCCATCATTAGCGGGTATGCCATATGTGCCCTTCGCAACGATGATCAGATGCTCACGCCCCTCGACATCGAGGGCAGTAGAGACCTCGACCGAGGAGTACTTGCTTCCATTCACGATGTCCACTGCGACGTCTCCTCGTCGCGTCAGTTGAGTTGGACCGATCCACCTCGAATGCGCTGCGTCGCACTCGCGTGGCTGGTGACATATGTGCCGCGGATCTGAACAATACCGTCGCGCGTCAATAAAATCCGTGCATTGCCGCAGCGAAGCTCGATCTCTTGTTGTGCTTCGATGACGATCCGTTCGCCGACCATCGCAGCAGCGCTTTCGTCTTTATCGCTCAAGGTCGGCTCTAGCAACAAGCCCATAACGATCGGCTGCGTCGTGTCGCCGCCAACGAACTGCACAGCGCAAGTGCGATCTGCTGAAGTTTCGTCGAGCAGGGACAAGCACTGCGCCCATGCGTCCTGCAGATCAATCGTGAGGAAACTGATCTGAACTCGACCGTCCTCTCTGATGCGACGAATTCGTGCAAGCGCTACCCCAAATCGCAGATCGTCCGGCTTCGTTGACGATGACTTCGATACACTTTCGGACAGCGCGCCCTCGATCTCGACACGGAGGGAATCAGGTAGACGAGTGTTCATAATCAGTTCCCGAGAATTTTCTTGCCCTTCATGTTGATTTCGCCGTCAGCCTTATAGTGCTGCTCGCCGGTGCTCCCGACATTGATCTCGTGTCCGTTGATGGAGATCGTGCCATCGCTCTCCATCACAAGGTGCGCTTTGCCAACCTTGATTTCCAATCGATCTCCAGCAGTAATGGTCCAGGTTTTTCCAACCAGCGTCGTCTTGGAGAGGCCAATCTCTTCGGCCTGTGCGAGCCCGACGACCGTATTCATTGCACCGCCGACCGCTACGTTGTAACCGGCGCCTATCGTCAGTGCCTTGGCGAGTCCGATCGTCTCGGTTGAAGCGAGCGCGATCAGAAGATTCTGCAAACCTTCGATCGTCTCATTTCGGTTACCTCCGACCGTCAGGGTCTCGTTGCTACCAACTCGTTCGGTTCGGTCCACGCCGATCGTGATGGTCTCGTTGTTGTCGACCGTCTCGGTTCGGTCATGACCAACATGCACCGTTTCGTCGTGGTCTATATTCTTCGTGCGATCGTTGCCGACCCAATGTGACTCGTCGTGCTCGACCTCGATTCGCTGATCCTTCTCGGCGTGCAGCCACACCTCTTCGGCGCCCTTCTTGTCCTCGAAGCGGATTGCGTTGGCCGTGTTCACGTTCCCGGTCTTGGTCGAGCGTGTGAGAATCCCGCTCTGCGTCGCGTTCGCCGGCAAACCCCACGGCGGCATGTTTGCCGAGTTGTAAACGCTTGAGATGATCAGGGGGCGGTCCGGATTCCCATCGAGGAAAATTACGACCACCTCGTTACCGATCCGCGGTATCTGAATCATCCCGAATCCGCTGGCGGCCCACGGCTGCCCAACGCGCACCCAGCACGAACTCCCCTGATCGCGCTTGCCCAGACGATCCCAGTGGAACTGCACCTTCACGCGGCCCAGGTTGTCCGTGTAGATCTCCTCGCCCTCGGGCCCAACGACGACCGCAGTTTGCGGCCCGATGATCGACGGCCGCTCGACGGTGAACGCCGGACGATACGGGATCTTCTTGCGGATGCAGGTGAAGCTGCACTGATAGGTCGCGGCACCTTCTCCAGCCTGGTAATTGTTCGTGCCGCTATGCGTCACCGTGGTCAGCAGGAACTGGCGATCTTCAGGCTTGGTGCTGCCGTGGTCGTAGTGATCGTCGAGCTCGAAATACAGGCAAGGCGACAACCGCCGGCTCGTGCTCGTACCGATGAAAATCTTACTGTGCGCGGCAAGCGCCTGCGTCCGGAAACGCGTCAACGCCTCGCCACGATCACTATCGGGAAAACCATGCTCCCCGAGGTAGTCGTAGACTTCGTACGATGGCACGTCGCCCTGATCGACTTCCGTGCCTCCAGACACATACCTGCGCGCGTGCGGCACCTTGTAATCGAAGGTCTTCAATCCGACGTGCGTGGACTCGAGCTGGCGGCTCGCCTGAAACGTGGTGATCACCGCCAGATTGTCGAGCGCCTCGCCCTTCGTGTACTGCAGCACTGGACTGCGGCCGCCGATCGGCTTCGCGGCAACCGAGTTATCCGTAATGATGAGCTTGTGATCGTCCTTCGCGTGCTCGAAGAAGAAAAACAGCCCGTCCTCCTGCATCAGACGCTCGACGAATTCAAGGTCCGTCTCCCGATACTGCGTACAGTAGCTGCGATTCTTCGTCGCCTTCGACAACCGGAACTCGAACGACGCAATCTTCCCGTATTCGCGAAAGACTTTCGAAAGAATTGCTTCGGTATTCTCTTCCTGAAAAATCCGAATGTCCCGGCTGCGCGAAAGCATCCACAGCCAAGGCACGATGGTCGCACTGTAGAGCGTAAAGCTGCCGTCATGGTCGAGGTGCGAGAAGTTGGCCACGTACCCGTGGAAGTACCGCTCTTCCGAACTCGCCAATGCATCGGTCAACTGCAACGTAATCGTTACAGGTTGGCCGATCAGCTTTTTCAGTTCGATATTCGAATCTTGAGAAGCAAGTCGAACGTAGAACTCGAAATTCTGAGATAAACCCTCAGTACCCTGAAAATCGACGAGCACCAGATCAGACCGTCCTTTCATTGGCGTCTGGATGGTGAACAAACGGTTGCTCTGTAGCCCAAAAAAGCTTGGAATATCTAACAGTTGCATGGCGCCCTCGGAACCCCGCATCGGAACGGCAGGATATTATTCGTCGACGGATATTAAACTGCGTGCCCCGGGAAGGATCAAGTTTTGCGTTTCGTTTCTGTACCTGGAATATGGGGACGGAGCCGCACGGAAGGTGAATGGATAATCTTCTGCCCCATTACGAATACGAGATCGGTCTGCTGTTGCGTGGCGTTGCCGAATTTGCCCGACGCTATCCGAAGATTGGCGCCCGACTGGGCATCGCCAATGGCCAGGGCGATCTGCATGTCGACCGGATGATCCAGACATTCGCGCTGCTGGCCGCCCGTGTCGACGCGAAGCTCGAGGACACCTACCCCGAGTTCACCGAATCGCTACTCGAAATTCTTTACCCGCAGTACCTGCGCACCGTGCCCGCCTGCGCGATCGCCCAGTTCGATCCGACCAACCTGTTCGGCCAACTTACGGTGCCCTTCACGATGCAGCGCGGTACGTTGCTCGATGCGAATGCGGCACCGTGCCGGTTTCAAACCACCTACGATGTCACGCTGGCGCCGCTGCGGATTCACTCCGCACGTTTTGCCCCGGCCACGATGGTCCCCGCGGCTGTCCGGCTTCCGGCCAACGTCTCCGCCATCCTTTCGATCGCGTTCGAAAGCGCAACGCCGACCGAGACGTTCGATGGCGCGATCCCGTCTGGCGCGGTTCGTATTCACCTGGCGGGTGACCGCGCCCGCGTCGCCGCGCTTGCCGACGCGCTGCAGCTGCGTGCAAGCGCGGCGTTTGTCGAGGTCGATCAGAGCGGCCGGTGGGCGGCATTATCAAAGATCCCGATCGAATCGGTTGGCTTCGACGAGAACGAACGGCTGTTGCCGAAAGAATCCACCAGCACGTCGGACGCATGCCAAACCCTGATCGAGTCTTTCGCGTTCCCCGAGAAGTTCGATTTCGTCGACATCGACCTGGGGCGAATGCGCCGCGCTTCGCGTGCGCCGGAGGCGCGACAAATGACGTTGCACCTTGCCATTCGCGACGTGCCAGCGGGATCGGCTGCCGCCCAGGCACTGCACGACCTGGACGTCACGTCGTTCAAACTTTTTTGCACGCCGGTCGTCAATCTGTTCAAGCGAGACGCCACGCCCATCCAGCTGACGACCACCGATCGGGCGCACCCCGTGACGCCCGAGCCGCTGGAGACCGGCACGCCGCTCGACGTGTACTCGATCGACGCCGTTCATCTGGGTGATCGGACGCAGTCCGAACTCGAAAAGGGAATGCCTTCCTCCGCTGCGGCTTCACGCACGACCGTGCTGCCGTACCACGCGTTCAGCCATGGCCGGAAACCTAATCCTGTAATTGCTTACTGGACTGCGTTCCGGGATCCGCATGCAGCGGCAGGCAATGCACGTGCCCCGCTGCTACTGTCGCTCGTCGGGCTGGAAGGTAACACCGCCCGGGTGAAGCACCCGCAAACTGATGTCGACGTCACGGCCACCAATGGAGAACTACCTTCGCGGCTACCGGTCGGCGCGCCGGACAGCGACCTCGTTCATGAAGGCGCCGCGCTGGCTTGCCCCATTCGGTTGCTCACGCGGCCGACTCTGCCGAGCGCGCTTGCGCGTGGGCACGATGCGTTGTGGCGAGTCGTGGCGGGCATGTCGTTGCATCCGTTCGATCTGACGCAGACTGGCCTGAAGGCATTCAAGGATTTCTTGCGGCTGCACGCACCGCGCGCAAGCGTCGTCGCTCAACGCAGCATCGACGCGATCGCCGGGCTGGACTACCAACCTGCGAGGAAGTGGATGTCGCTCGACGGTCATTTCCCGTCGTTCGTGCGTGGTGTCGAGATCATCGTGTCGCTCGATGAAAGCATGTTGCGCGATGTCACGATGCACCTGTTCGCACGAATGCTGGATCTGCTTTTCGCCCCGTACGCGCCGACGAACAGCTATGTACAGCTCATCATCCGTTCGTCGCAAACCGGACACGAACTGCACCGCTGCCCGGCGCAATCCGGAACGCGGCCGTTGATCTAGTCAATGCAGATAGCCGACCAGAATGCCAGCGCCGGCGCCCGCTTGCAGGCCAACCGTCGTGCCGCCCATCAGCAAAATCGCAGGGGCGTGCGCAATCGCGATCTCGGCGAGCCACGTCATCGCCGGATTCGACAGGCCAAGGGCAAGCTGCGCCGAATTGATCCCCAGGATCATCGCCGAGCCAGCCTTGCCGTAGCCGATGCCCACACCCCCATCGAGGTACACCGTAGCGCCCCGGAAATCGCTCTTGGTCAACTCGGTCCCACTAAACGCCGGCGCCATGTAGATGAGCCCCGCACTATCGAACGATTTGAGAGAGCCGGCCCCTCCGACCTCGTGCCCGGCTATCTTGGGTATCTTGATCTCCGGCAGGGAAAATCTCGGGAGCTTGATCTTCGGGAGACGAAGGCCGAAACCGATGCCCACACCTACGCCGCCGTAGTAAAAATCGGTTTCGGTTCCACCGGGGTCGGCGAGAACGATCGTGCCGCCGGACGCGACGACGAATTCGATGCTGACGCCGCCCGTCGCTCCCGTCTTATAGCTCCAGTTGCTTGGTCTCAGAATTGACACGGCCAATCCTCTCAGAGGTTGTTATTTTTTTGACGGAAGATTCATCGCCGCGAAGAAGATGAATCCGATGCCGAAAATCGTGGCCATCAACGTCCAGTTCCACACGGCACCGAACCGGTCGATCGTGGCAGTGCGGGCGGGCGCCTCCGGCTGATACAGGACGGTAACCTTGTCGCCCACCTTGGTACCGTAGATCATCCCGCCTTGCGGGTAAGACACGCGTTCGCCTGTTTTCGTCACGAACTCGATCTGCGGGTGGCTGCCACCGGCGTTGAGGCTGACCACCTCGCCAGGCACAGCGATCGCAGTCTGCAGGAACCCTCGCGTGGACCACCCGATGACAGCCGCGATCACGAGAAAAACGACCCCGATCGCAATGCCTGCAATTGCCTTGAACATGAGCCCTCTCGATTTCTGTTATTCGACATGCGGCACCCCTTCAGTTGCGGGTCTGTGCGCGATTTTAGCGCATTGCCGGACACCGGCCGCCGACGCGCCGGACGGACGGTTACCGATTTCGGATCGCGTTTAGCCGGTCCGCTACGTCCGCACCTCGCCCTTCATTTCCGTGTGGTTTCGTGCCGCCGCTTTTGGCACGTCTTGTCGGTCGTCGTGATGCCGATGAAATAGCAGCGCGCGCACCAGTGGCCGCGTCGGATCGTATTCGGCGTGGCGAGCCATCGGTGGCCGCGAGCACATTCCCCACCCGATAATGTGTGTCTCCGTCGACATCAAAGACAAGCTGGCGAGAGAATAGTCAACCTGAGGTCACGGCCTTTACCTCGCATTCATATGCCGCATCTTGCCTCGGCCGTGCAACGTTCTATTGCTGAATCGTCGCACTCTTCAACAGGCCGCCAACAAACTGCGCACTCGCCTTTTCCAGCGCGAGCGCCTCGAGTTGCTGGCGGATCGCGGCCTGCGCCTGATTGAATGCCGGCACCTGCGTCGGTCGCTTGGCGTCGAGCTTCACGATAACGCGCGCGCCGTCGACCGGGATCGAATCGGGCGTAACGGCACCGACCGGCAGCTTCTCAAGCGCCTAGGCGATCACGACCGGCAATCCGGATGTCTTGCCCTTCGTCGCCGGCGTCGTGAAGCTCACCCAAGGCAACTCCCCACCGCTATCGCGGCTCGGCGCGATGCTGTACTGGCGAGCCAGACCTTCAAACGACTTCCCTGCCTTCAGTTCGCTCACGACGGTGCCGACCTCTCCGACGTTAGAGAAGAGTCATGTAGGGGCTCCAAGCTTTCCGACGTCGCATGGCAGAGAAGCGTGCAAGGTCACAGCTCGCGCCTATTTGCCCATGCTCGCCTTTTCTGCCTCGCAAGGCTGGCATGGAGCGGCCCAGTCGAACCCACCTCCCTTCTGGACAATCTTCGGAAATCCATTGGAAGCGCGCACCGTGTTGCAGTTGGGCCAGCGCTTATCGAACGTCCGTACAATCATCCTGTCCGGCGGTAGAAATTTATCGAGCCATTGTGGGCCGCCGTCCTTTTGTAGCAGGTCAATCGCCAGCACATGCACGCCGGACATTGGAACGTCTGCCCAATTGCTCGGACACGAAGCCTCCAGCGCCTTCAACTCTGGTGTCGCAGCATATTCCGGATTCCCGCCGAATACATATCCGGCGTCAAACAGGGCTTTCTTGGTCTGTGGTTCGCACTGAGCCCATGCCGTTGCCTCTGCCGCCGTCGTCGGAGCTTTGGTATTGATTGACGCTCAATAGGTATCAAACCATTCCTGCCCCGTCTGGTAAAACCAGCCCTTAGTCGCTCCCCATGCGACTGCGGCCGCAATGACGATGACGCCCAAGGCGCTGCTTCCACTATCGTTGCTGCTCACGTCTGCCCCCGGCTCTTTCTATTACTCGAAAGCATTATCGGAGTTGGGGAGGCAGCGGGCAATCTGACACTGGGCGGCGAAGCGACCGCGACACGACGAGCCTCGTGATGAATTGACCAAATCTGGTTACACCACGGTTACATGGACGACTGATTGATGGCTGATGCAGCGAGAGAGCGGAGGTAAGCACTTGATTTTACTGGCCCGCCCTACACGATTCGAACGTGTGACCTACGGCTTAGAAGGCCGTTGCTCTATCCAACTGAGCTAAGGGCGGTCGAGGAGAAAAGACACGGCCTGACGCGGACTGCATTTGGCACGAGGCTTTGAGCAACGGGGGCAGCAACACCACCACCCAACACTCAAGCCCTCGAAACAAAACGGGCCCGGCATGAAACCGAGCCCGAAATTATACCCGATCATCGCGTCACATCACGCGAGACCGATCATCGCGGCATCAAACCGGCTGCGGATGCAGCATGAACCAGCCGAGACAGAACACGCCGGCGATCACGCAATACACGCCGAACGAAGCCAGCCGGCCGCGCCCTTCGAAATAGCGCATCAGGAACCGCACGCTCAAGTACGCGGCGATCGCCGTCAGCACGCCGCCGAGCAGCGCATCGGCGAGCTGGTCGCGCGCATGGAACAGCTTCGGCAGTTCGAGCACGCCCGCCGCGAAGATGATCGGCGTGCCGAGCAGGAACGAGAACTCCGCCGCCTTCTCGGCCGTCAACCCGGCGGCATTACCGGCGATCATCGTCAGCCCGCTGCGCGAGAAGCCCGGAATCAGCGCGCCGATCTGCGCGAGACCCACGAAGAACGCCTGCTTGAACGTCATCTTCTCGGGCGCCTGATGCGCGCGGCTGCGCTGGATGCGATCGCCGAGCCACAGCAGCACGCCATTCACGATCAGCGCGATCGCGACGATCCGCAGGTCGTGAAACACGCGTTCGATGCGCTTCTCGAGGAGCAGCCCGACGATGCCGGTCGGGATCGTACCGATGATCAGCGCCCACATCAGGTGCCCGTCGTCGTTCTTACGGCCGCCGAGCTGCGCGAAGAAGCCGCCGATCAGCGCGATCCAGCGCGCACGGAAGTACCACAGCAGCGCCAGCGCGGTGCCGAGGTGGAGCGCGACGAGGAACGGCAGCAGTTGCGGTGCGTGCTTGTCGATATGCATGCCGAACAGCGCCGGCACGAGCAGCGTATGGCCAAGGCTGCTGACGGGGAAGAGTTCGGTGACGCCCTGCAGGACGCTCAGGAATACCAGAAACCAGAGACTCACGCGTCGGTCCTTTTAGTCGAGATTAAGCGGGAAGAAAGACGGACGACGCAATGCGCGTCCGAAAAAACGCGCCCCGATTATGCCGAGCCAGGATTACTGCGCCAAGGCATTTGGCCGGATATTGCGGCAATGCACACAAACGCTTGCAATTTGTAAGCGCACAGAAAGCAAAAAGCCCGCCATTTGCATGGCGGGCCTTTCGACTTCGGCAGGAATTGCCGTCAGCGGCCGAGCTGATAGAAAAATAATACCGTGCTGCCGGTGAACATGCCGAACAGGGCGATACCCATTGCCATTGCCAGATCCATGGCCCCCTCCACGAAGTGTCATGACCCGGCAACATCACCGGTTTAGAGGCATTATCCAGACCGTTGCCAGTGTTAAAAACTCGCAATTTCCCGAGAAGGGTTTTCCCCGACCTGCCGCGGCCCGATAATGGAGCGCGCCGTGTCCCGTCCACCCGCCCAACCCGATTCGCCATGCCGATCTTCCAGCAACACGACATTCACGAACTTCACGCCGGCCCGTCGCTCGTCCGGGTCGCCCCGCAATTCGGCGGCCGCCTGCTGTCATGGCACGTCGACGGCGAACCGGTCATCTTCTGGCCGGAAACGGCCGACTGGAGCAACCTCGCGCGCGTGCGCGGCGGCAATCCGCTGCTGTTCCCGTTCCTCGGTCGCCACCGCGTCGACGGTGAACTCGGCCGCTGGCGCGACGCCGCCGGCGTGGTCCGCGACCTGCCGATGCACGGCTTCGCGCGCGACCTGCCGTTCGCCGCGCACCCATCGGCCGACGGCGCCGCCTTGTCGATGACGCTCGACGCGAACGACGCGCTGCGGGCGAGCTACCCGTTCGATTTCCGGTTCGAAACGACCTACCGGCTGGCCGACGCGCATACGCTCGAAGTCGCGCTCACGACGACCAATCGCGGCGATACGCCGCTGCCCTACTACGCGGGCCACCACTTCTATTTCGAATTGCCGCACGGCGAACGTGCCGACACGACACTCGAGTTGCCGCCGACTCGCATCTGCCAGCAACGCACAGACGGCTCGATTAGCCCGCTCGAACCCGGTGAAGCACGCTACAGCCTCGACGATCCGAACATCCTCGATCGCTTCCACTGCCTCGACGGCGAGCCGTCCGCGCCGGTGCGCATCGTGATGCCGGGCCGCCGCCGCACGATCGAGATCGCGCTCGACGTGCCGGGCTCGATCCCGTGGTACGCGGTCACGACCTGGACCGAAAAGCCGGATTCGGACTTCTACTGCGTCGAGCCGTGGCTCGGCCTGCCGGATGCGATCCACAACGGCCTCGGGCTGCGCATGCTCGCGCCCGGCGCGATCGAAACGGCCACGCTGCGAATTCGCGTGATCCCGCTCGCAGGCTGACAACGGGCGCGCCGAAACGGCGCGCGATGACCTCGACCAAGGCCCCAAACTGCGGTGCGCGGGTCGAACCCGTTAAAATCGGACGTTTTGTGTTGCCTGCCGCGTCGTGCGCGGCAGGGTCTTGCGAGGTTCAATGTTCGGAACAACAACGAAGCGACTCTTCGCAGCCGCCTGCGCCGCCCTGCTCGTCGCGTGCGGCTCCGCGCCTGTCGGCCCCGGGTTCTATCGCGTCGAGCGCGGCGATACGCTCTACAAGATCGCGCGCGACAACCGCACGTCGGTGCAGAACATCGTGCGCTGGAACCAGATGGCGAACCCCGATGCGATCGAAGTCGGCCAAGTGCTGCGCGTCGCGCCGCCGCCCGGCACGACCACCGCATCGACGCCGTCGACCACCGGCACCGGCAGCGCGGGCCGCGCCCGCCCCGCGCCTTCCGCGCCGGTCGAATCGGCCGTCAAGCCGGCCACGAGCATTTCGCTGGTCTGGCCGGCGGCCGGCAATGTGGTCCGCACGTTCGACGGCTCGAAATCCAAGGGTATCGACATCGCGAACTCGCCGGGCACGCCGGTGATCGCGGCCGCGCCGGGCGTCGTGGTCTATGCGGGTAACGGGCTGCGCGGCTACGGCAACCTGATCATCCTGAAGCACAACGCCGATTACCTCACCGCATACGCGCACAACCGCGCGCTGCTGGTGAAGGAAGGCCAGTCGGTCACGCAGGGGCAGTCGATCGCGGAAATGGGCAACAGCGACAGCGATCGCGTCGCGCTGCATTTCGAGTTGCGCTACGGCGGCCGCTCGATCGATCCGTCACGCTACCTGCCCGCGCGCTGAGCGCGCGACAGCCGGCGCGCGATGCCGGTGTGCATCGCGTGCCGTCTCGGGCAAAATCGGGAAGGTTGAATCAGCGCTTGCGCAGACGGCCGGTAAACCGGCCGGACAGCGGATCGACGTGACGGGCAAATGCCACCAGCACGCCGATTCCGATCAGGCTGAACCCCGCAGCAATCAGAAGCAAATCCATGGTCCTATCACTGTTGTGTCGTGATCTTATGCGTCATTGTGGAATCGTGCACTGAGCCGTGGCTATTGGACGAGTCCGAACATTCCCTATCAGCAGTCACCATTGTCGATTCGTCTGCATGAAACCCTGATGTAATCCGTTCGCCCGACGCCACGTTCGACACCCAGGAGACCCGCGATGCTGCCCGCCGCCGACCGCTACGACGACCTGCTCTCCCGCTTCGGCTGGGCCGTTCCGGCTCGCTACAACATCGGCGTGGACGTCTGCGACAAATGGGCCGACGGCAGCGGGCGCCTCGCGCTGATCCACGAAACCGCGCAAGGCGACGTGATTCGACTCACGTTCGACGACCTGATGAATGCTTCTAACCGGCTCGCGAACAGCTTCGTGCGTGCCGGCCTGCGACGCGGAGACCGGATCGGCATCTTTCTCGCGCAGGGCCCCGAAACGGCCATTGCGCATCTCGCCGCATACAAGCTCGGCGCGATCGCGGTGCCGCTCTTCACGCTGTTCGGCGTCGATGCGCTCGAATACCGGCTCGCGAACAGCGAAGCATCCGCGCTCGTCACCGACGCGGCCGGCTACGCGAAAATCGCGCCGCTGCGTGCGCAACTGCCGGCACTGCATACCGTCTACTGCATCGGCGACGATGCGCCCGACGCGCCGGGCGTGCTGCGCTACGATGCGGCGCTGGCCGCCGAAACGCCCGACTTCGTGCCGGCCGATACGGCCGCCGACGATCCGGCGGTGATCATCTATACGTCCGGCACGACCGGCAAACCGAAAGGCGCGCTGCACGCGCATCGCGTGCTGCTGGGCCACCTGCCGGGCGTCGAGATGTCGCAGCAATGCTTCCCGCGCGACGCGCGCCTGTTCTGGACGCCGGCCGACTGGGCGTGGATCGGCGGCCTGCTCGACGTGCTGCTGCCGTCCTGGCATCACGGCGTGCCCGTGCTCGCTCGCCGCTTCGAGAAATTCGACGGCGACGCGGCGTTCGCGCTGATGGCACGGCACGGCGTGACCCACGCATTCCTGCCGCCCACCGCGCTGAAGCTCATGCGTACCGTCGCGGCACCGCGCGAACGCTACGCGCTGTCGCTGAAATCGGTCGCGAGCGGCGGGGAATCGCTCGGCACCGAGCTGACGGCCTGGGGACGCGACGCGCTCGGTGTGACGATCAACGAGTTCTACGGGCAGACCGAATGCAACATGGTGCTGTCGTCGTGCGCGGCGCTGTTCGATGCGCAGCCGGGCGCGATCGGCAAGGCGGTGCCCGGTCACGTGGTCGCGATCGTCGACGCGGACGGCACGCCGCTGCCGCCCGGCGTCGAAGGCCGCATCGCGGTGCGCCGCCCCGACCCGGTGATGTTCCTCGAATACTGGCGCAATCCCGGCGCGACCCGCGACAAGTTCGCGGGCGACTACCTGCTCACCGGCGATACGGGCACGATCGACGCCGACGGCTTCGTGCGCTTCGTCGGCCGCGACGACGACGTGATCACGAGCGCCGGATACAGGATCGGCCCGGGCCCGATCGAGGACTGCCTGCTCACGCATCCGGCGGTGCGGATGGCGGCCGTCGTCGGCGTACCCAACGCGACGCGCACCGAGATCGTCAAGGCGTTCGTCGTGCTGAACCCCGGCCACGTCGGCGACGATGCGCTCGTCAGCGCACTGCAGGCACACGTGCGCACACGCCTCGCCGCGCACGAGTATCCGCGCGCGATCGCGTTCGTCGACAGCCTGCCGATGACCGCGACCGGCAAGATCGTGCGCCGCGCGCTGCGCGACGCGTGAGCCGTCCGCCGCCCGCTCGGGCCGCCGGCCGGATGGTTTATAGTGGCGCCACGCAGTCTTTCCAAAAAACCGATGTCCTCTGAACGCCAATCCGCCGCGGGCGCGTCGCACAGCCCGCTCTACGCCAAACTCCTCGGCGAGACCGCCAAGATCGACTGGTGCGATCTCGAGCGCTTCTTCGCGCAGGGCAAGCTGCTGTCCGTCGCGCGCGACCTCGATCTCGTCAGCGTCGCGGAAGCGATCGCCAGCGACGAAGCCGAACAGGTCACGCGCTGGCTGTCTGCCGGCCTCGTCGCGCGCATGCCGGCCGAAACCGCGGCCGACTACGCGGCGCGCAACCCGGAGCTGTGGGCGGTCGTCGTGTCGCCATGGGTTTGCGTGCAGGAACGCGCCTGACGCGTCCGCCATGTCCGAATCCGCGTTACCGCACGGGGCCGGCACTGATTCGGCCACCGTCACGCATCGGCGCGTCCTCGCGCTCGCCTTCCCGATCGTCCTGGCGAACCTGACCCAGCCGATCCTCGGCGCCGTCGACACGGCCGTCGCCGGCCACCTCGACGGCGCGCAGTATCTCGGCGGCGTCGCGCTCGGCGGGCTGTTCTTCAATTTCGTGTTCTGGGGCTTCGGCTTCCTGCGGATGGGGACGACCGGCCTCGTCGCGCAGGCGCACGGTGCCGGCGATGACGCAGGCATCCGCCTGAACCTGCTGCGCGCGTTGATCGTCGCATTCGCGCTCGGTGCCGCGGTGCTCGCGCTGCAGGTGCCGCTGCTGTCGTTCGCGCTGACCGCGCTCGGCGGCAGCGATGCCGTCCGCGCGACGGCGCTCTCGTACAGCCACGCGCGAATCTGGAGCGCACCGTTCGCGCTCGCGAACTACGTCGTGCTCGGTTACCTGCTCGGCGTGCAGCGCGTCCGGCTCGCGCTGGTCGCGCAGGTGTTCATCAATGCGGTGAACATCGGCGCCGTGCTGCTCTACGTGTATGGCTTCGGCTGGGGCATCGCCGGCATCGGCGCCGCAACCGCCACCGCGGACGCGTGCGGCTTCGCGCTCGGCGCGTGGATGCTGTGGCGACTACGGCCGCGCGGCCTCGGGCCAATCGCCGCGCGTGCGCTCGCCGACCGCGCGGCGCTCAAGCGGCTGATCGCGCTCAATCGCGACATCTTTCTTCGCACGCTGTGCCTGCTCGGCGCATTCGGCTGGTTCGCGCACCTCGGCGCGAAACAGGGCGACGCGACGCTCGCGGCGAACGCGCTGCTGCTGAATTTCCAGACCTTCATGGCGTACGGCCTCGACGGCTTCGCGCATGCGGCCGAGGCGCTCGTCGGCGCGGCAGCCGGCGCGCGCGACCGTGGCGCATTCCGGCAAGCCGTGCGCGTCACGCTGTTCTGGTCGGCGCTCGGCGCGCTGCTGTTCGCGCTCGTTTACTGGGCCGGCGGCGGCTGGATCGTCGCGCGGCTGACCGATCAGGCCGAGATCCGTGCAGTCGCGCTGCGCTACCTGCCATGGGCCGCGATCTCGCCGATCGTGTCGGTCTGGGGCTTTCTGCTCGACGGCGTGTTCATCGGCGCCACGCAGACGCAATCGCTGATGCGCGCGATGATCGTGTCGTTCTCGATCTTCATCGCGGCCACGCTCGCCGTCTGCACATTCGGCAATCACGGCCTCTGGTTCGCACTGCTGCTGTTCATGGCCGCGCGCGGCGCGACGCTCGCGCGCTACCTGCCGGGGCTGTTGCGGCGCATCGGCGCCGACGCGCACGCCGCACGCGCCTGACAGCCGCCCAGGCCGACCGTTACTGCACGGGCTTCGGCGGCGGCACATCGAGCATCGAAGGCGGCGTCATGTCGGTCGGCACGCCGTGATAGTCGGCCGGATCTTCCGGCGGGTGGCCGCGGCGGGCCTGACGAGGATCGCTGGTGCAGCCCGCGAGAAGCGCTGCGGCCAGCACGGCCAGCATGAAACGGGTCATCGGGTATGGCTCCGGAAATCGGCGCGCCCATCGCGCGCCAGGACCGCGCCGAGTCTAGCGGAAATCCGGTTTCGGGGTCGCGCCGCGCATGTCCTACTATGTACGCATGGCGCTGTGCCGTGGGAAGGAGGCTGCCATGTCGTCTGAGGAAATTGCGGGCCTGATCGGCCTGTTCATCGGCCTGATGGTGCTGGCCGCGCTGTCGTACTTCGAGGCGCGGGAATACAAGCGCAGCCATGACGGCGAAGGGATGATCCACCACTGGATGGCGGAACATCACCTGCTCGACTGGCGCCGCAAGCACTGAGCGAGCCGCCCCGCCGTTCGGCCCGCGTCGAACCCGGGCCGTTCGCGAACGTGCCATCCCGTGGCACGGCAGGATCCGCGCATCGTCGAAATTAACAGGGCCGGATACACGCACGTTGACCGAATGCACGAACGCCGTCGCGCGGCAGGCTGCCGCACGACGGCGTTTGCTCGCGCGCACCCGGGACGGGCGCGCCGCGATTCAGACGGCTCAGCCCAGGAAGTGGCGGGCGTAGCGCGCGTTGATGTCGGACAGGCGGAACAGCGTCAGGAAATCCGCGCAGTTGAAATCGGGATCCCAGGCCGGCGCGCCGCAGATCTTCGCGCCGAGACGCAGGTAGCCCTTGATCAGCGGCGGCGGCGCCACGGCGACGCCCGTCTGCAGTTCGTCGACCGGCAGTGCCGTATGCGGGAACGCACGGTACTCGGGCGCCGTCAGCGAGCTCGCCGACAGCGACTGGTACAGGTTTGCAGCATAGTGGCCGCCGTCGGCCATCGACACGCTTGCGCAGCCGAGCATCGTCTCGTAGCCGTTCTGCATCATGTACGCGCCGAGGCCACCCCACAGCGCCATGATGACGGCGCCGCTGCGGTAGTCGCTGTGCACGCACGAGCGGCCGACCTCGACCATCTTGCCGCGCAGGTGCGTCAGGCGCGACAGGTCGAATTCGCCCTCCGCGTACAGGCGGCCGACACGCGCCGCCTCGTGCGGCGGCAGCACGCGATACGTGCCGACCACCTTCAGCGTATCGAGATCGCGAACCAGCAGGTGGTCGCAGTACGCATCGAACGGATCGACGTCGAGACCGGAGGGGCCGCTGACCTGCGCGCCCATCTCTTCGGCGAACACGCTGTAACGCAGACGCTGCGCTTCGCGCAATTCGTCTTCCGTGCGGGCCCACGCGGCACGCAGGCGGTACTCCGATGTAACGGTTTCAGCAGCGCGCGGCAGGTGCCGCCGCGACGTGTCGAGGGGCAGCGAGGCAAAGGGGAGCGTAGGCGTCGGCAGTTCTCGCATTAGGCTTTCCTGGTCGTAAGGAATAAGGCGACATGCCCGCCAATGTAGTAATCGGCCGTGACCGTTATGTGGCACGACCGTGTCCTTTCAATGACGTGTCGCCGAATCGACTTTAGCAGAAAGCTTGCGAAGCCGTATGATGAATCCCGTTAATCCCCGTCAGGCCTGCTTTACACCAGTTCCGGCGTCAATACTGCCCGCAGCACGGCCTGCCGGTCGCCGTCACGCGTGCGGCTCGCGAGCCACACGATTCCGCCCTTCTTGACGCTCCAGCTGTCGTCGCTGCCGGCGATCAGTTGCGCGGCGACGCTGCCGAGCGTCGGCTGGTGCCCGACGATCACGACCGTCGGCGCGATGCCTTCCGGCCAGCCGGCCGCCGCCAGCACGTCGTCGACACCGCCGCCCGGCGCGAGCGCGTCGACGGTCCGGTACTGGTCGGTCAGCGCCTCGACGGTCTGCACGGTGCGCGCCGCCGGGCTCGCGAGGATCACGGCGTTCGACTCGAGCCGGCCACGCAGCCATTTGGCCATCGCCTGCGCGTCCTTGCGGCCACGAACGGTCAACTGGCGCGCGAGATCGCTCGCCGCGTAGTCTTCGGCTTCGGCGTGGCGCCACAGGATCAGGTTCATCATGATGTTCTCCTTGCGTCGGCAAGCGGCCCCGCACACGTGTGGGCCGGCCGATCATCGTGCGAATTGTCGCAAATCGCGGCCGGTTCACCGCCGCGGCATTTACCCGCATATCGCGATTGACCGAATCAGTAATTAGACGATACAATCTTTGGCTCGTCGGAGCGTAGCGCAGCCTGGTAGCGCATCTGATTTGGGATCAGAGGGTCGTAGGTTCGAATCCTATCGCTCCGACCAAAGGAATCAAGGGGTTACATGCCAAAAGCGTGTAACCCCTTTTCCGTTTCCGGATCCTTGAACCGGTCGCCGGGCTTCCCGGCTCGCGGTCATCCGATTCATTGCAGGGATCAATTGGGGGCCAGGCGACAACGCGTTGGCCTCTGCCGCATCCCGGCGCCCATGGCGCATCGCTGCAACCGCAGGCAGCAGATCGCGGCCACAAGTCAGCAGGCTGCCGACGCGTACAAGCAGCCCGCGCGCGACACTTCCGGGAACACGCGATAATGCGCGTGAACAACCCGCATCCGCGCATGAAAAACAACATTCTCAAGATCGCCCTCTGCGCATCGCTGCTCGCGACCACCGGCACCGCGTCCGCGAAAGCGCTCGACGACGCACTCGACTGCCATTCGACCGGCCACAAGTTCGTCGCGCCGCTGCTCGCCGCCGGCGACATCCAGTCGGAGCCGATGCACGTCGAATCGAACTCGGTCAACGCATTCCGCACGAACCGCTCGCTGACGGCGTACGGCTTCGGCGTCTATGTCGTGCTCGGTTACCAGGCGAACGACCCGATCTTCCGTCCGGGCGACGGCACGCCGATCGGCGACTGGGCCTACGGCGTCGTGGTGCGCGGCACGAAGGGCGCGGTAGAGGAAGCCGTGCGCAAGGCCGGCAGCGACGCAACCGTCAAGCAGGCGTTTCCGTTCCTGACCGCGATCGTCTGCTCGTCGGACTGAGCAATCGTCAGGACGATCATGCGTCGCGCTTGAGGGCCACAACCTCACGCCCCGCCCGCGAGCCCGTCCGGGCCCCGCTATCGGCCTGTTACGCGCCGGTATACACCACGCGATAGGGAATACCGACCTTCTCCCACTCGGCAGCCTCCTGGCTGAGGCTGTAGTCGGTCAGCGGGTTCTGCTCGACCCACGCGCTCGGCAAGCGCACTTCATACCCGCCCTTCTTCATCTGCGAAATGGAAATGTCCGGCAACCCCGCATCGGTCCGGCGCCGGCACAGCAGCGCCGCGAGCCGCAAGCAGAACAGCAGCGGCCACTCGACGTCGCGCGCCTGCGACAGCTTGCCGAGCTTGCCCGCGTGACCGAGCACGAGCGCGGCGAGCCGCGCCTGGTCCGTGCGCGAAAAGCCCGGCATGTCCGCGTTGCTCGTGATATAGGCCGAATGCTTGTGATACGCGCTGTGCGAGATCGACAGACCGATCTCGTGCAACGCGGCCGCCCAGCCGAGGAACATCCGGCCTTCCTCGCGCGCTTCGTCGTCGGCTTCATCGAGTTCGTCGTAGAAACGCGCGGCGAGCGCACCGATCCGCTCGGCCTGCGCACGATCGACGCCGTAGCGGCGAGTAAAGCCCTCGACGGTCACCGCGCGCATGTCTTCGTGCTGCGTCCGGCCGAGCAGGTCGTACAGCACACCGAGACGCAGCGCGCCGTCGGTCGTATCGACGTAGTCGACGCCGAGCTCCTCGAACACCGCGAGCATGATCGCGAGGCCGCCCGCGAGCACCGGCACGCGGTCGGGCTTCAGCGCGACCAGCTTCAGCCGGTTGACGTTCTCCGACTTGATCAGCGCGCGCTTCAGCCGCTCGAGGCCGCCGCGCGAAATGCCGTGCGTGATGCCCGGATCGTTGAAGCCGTTCGCCTCGACGAGCTCCGCGAGTGCACGCGCGGTGCCGGACGAACCGATCGCCTGGTCCCACCCGGCCTTCTTGTACTCGCTCGAAATGATCTGGATCTCGCGCTTGGCCGCGAGCTCGGCTTGCCGCATCGTGTATTCGTCGACGTTGCCGGCCGGAAAGAAGGTGCGGCTGTGGCTCACGCAGCCGATATAGAGACTCTCCATCACGATCGGCGTGTAGTGCGAGCCGATGATGAACTCGGTCGAGCCGCCGCCGATGTCGACGACGAGCCGCTTGCCGGCGCTTGCCGGCACCGAGTGCGCGGCGCCCGCATAGATCAGCCGCGCTTCTTCGCGGCCCGCGATCACTTCGATCGGGAAACCGAGCGCCGCTTCGGCCTCGCCGAGAAATTCGGCCGCGTTCTTCGCGACACGCAGCGTGTTGGTCGCCACCGCGCGCACACGATCCGGATGGAAATCGCGCAGGCGCTCGCCGAACCGCTTGAGCGCCTCCCAGCCACGCTCCTGCGACGCGCGATCGAGCATCTTGTCGCTCGACAGGCCAGCAGCCAGCCGAACGGGCTCGCGCAGCGCATCGACGGGATAGATCTGGCTGCCCGCCGACGTTTCCTCGACGCGACCGACGATCAGTCGGAAGCTGTTCGAGCCGAGATCCACGGCAGCCAGCAAGTGGGGGGTTGTAACCATCAGAATGGGGCTCCGTGCGCGTTCGCCCGCGGCAGCCGGTCCGGCAACCCAGGGCGATCAATCAAAGGCGACATTTTAAGCGTGGAACGCTTGCCATTGCCACGCTTCACGGGCATGCACACTGCTCAAGTGTATATGGCCGAAACATTTATGCGACGAATCGGTTAGGGCGTAGAATTTGTCGATACAAAACCATTATTGTCATCAGCACGTCATCGTACCGTGAGAGTTTCCGAGCGTCCTTTCGAATCATCGCCTGAATCCCCCTCTACTCTGCCGATGTCCGTCCGCTACCCGCTTCTCAATCGTGAACTCGGCATCCTCGGTTTCAACGAGCGCGTGCTGGCCCAGGCAGCCGATCCGCAAGTTCCGTTGCTCGAGCGCCTTCGCTTCATCTGCATCACCAGCAGCAACCTCGACGAATTCTTCGAAGTCCGGATGGCCGGCCTTCAGGAGCAGATCCGCGACAACCCCGGCGCGCTGACGCCCGACGGCATGTCGTTACAGCATGCTTACGACCTCGTCGTCGAACGCGCGCAACGGCTCGTCCATCGACAGTACACGATGCTGCACGAAACCGTGCTGCCCGCGCTCGAACAGGAAGGCATCTACTTCCATGCGACCGACTCATGGAACGACGCGCAGCTCGAATGGGCGCGACACTACTTCCTCGACGAACTGCTGCCCGTGCTGACGCCGATCGGCCTCGATCCGGCCCACCCGTTCCCGCGCGTGCTGAACAAGAGCCTGAACTTCGTCGTCGAGCTCGAAGGCCGCGACGCGTTCGGCCGCCAGGCCGTGATGGGCATCGTGCAGGCGCCGCGCGCGCTGCCGCGCGTCGTGCGCATGCCGCACGCGCTGTCGGGCTTCGAGCACGGCTTCGTGCTGTTGAGCTCGTTCATGCAGCGCTTCGTCGGCGAACTCTTCCCGCAACTCGTCGTGAAGAGCTGCAACCAGTTCCGCATCACGCGCAACAGCGAGCTGTTCGTCGACGAGGACGAAATCACGAACCTGCGCGTCGCGCTGCAGGGCGAACTGCCCGCGCGCCACCTCGGCAACGCGGTGCGCCTCGAGGTGTCGGCCGATACGCCGCAGCACATCGTGCGGCGGCTGCTCGAGGAAAGCGAACTCCGCGACAAGGACTGCTATCGCGTGGCCGGTTCCGTGAACCTCGTGCGCCTGATGCAGATTCCCGATCTCGTCGACCGCCCCGACCTGAAGTTCGCGCCGTTTACCGCATCGACCCCGCCCGCGATCGCGAACGCGCCGACGATGTTCGATGCGATCGACGACGGCGACATCCTGCTGCATCATCCGTACGAGAGCTTCCAGCCCGTGCTCGAACTGCTGCAGCAGGCCGCGAAGGATCCGAGCGTCGTCGCGATCAAGCAGACGATCTACCGCACCGGCACCGATTCGCCGCTGATGGACGCGCTGATGGAAGCCGCGCGCAACGGCAAGGAAGTGACCGTCGTCGTCGAGTTGCTCGCGCGCTTCGACGAGGAAACCAACATCAACTGGGCATCGCAGCTCGAAGCCGTCGGCGCGCACGTCGTGTACGGCGTGGTCGGTCACAAGTGCCACGCGAAGATGATGCTGATCGTGCGGCGCGTCGTGCAGGCCGGCAAGGCGACGCTGCGCCGCTACGTGCACCTCGGCACCGGCAACTACCACCCGCGCACGGCGCGCCTCTATACCGACTTCGGGCTGATGACGGCCGACCAGAAGATCTGCGAGGACGTCCACCACGTATTCCAGCAACTGACCGGGATCGGCGGCGAACTCACGCTGCACGAGCTGTGGCAGTCGCCGTTCACGCTGCATCCGCGCATCGTCGAATCGATCCGCGCGGAGATCGACAATGCGCGTGCCGGCAAACGCGCGCGCATCGTCGCGAAAATGAACGCGCTGCTGGAGCCGACGGTGATCGCCGCGCTGTACGAAGCGTCGCAGGCCGGCGTGAAGGTCGACCTGATCGTGCGCGGCGTCTGCGCGCTGCAGCCCGGCGTGCCGGGGCTGTCGGAAAACATCACGGTGCGCTCGATCGTCGGCCGCTTTCTCGAGCACCACCGGATCTACTATTTCCACGCCGGCGGTGCCGAGGACGTCTATCTGTCGAGCGCCGACTGGATGGACCGCAACCTGTTCCGCCGCGTCGAAGTCGCGTTCCCGATCCGCGAGCGCAAGCTCAAGCGGCGCGTGATCGCCGAAGGCCTGTCGGTGTGCCTCGGCGACAACCAGTCGGCCTGGCAGATGCTCAGCGACGGTCACTACCGCCGGCGCCGCGCAGGCAAGACGGTCCGCAACGCGCAGCTCGGGCTGCTCGCGAAGTTCTGCTCGTGATCCTGCCGTGGGGGGGGGGCGGGGGGCGGGCGGCGGCGCATTACCGCCTGCAGGCGTCTGTAGTTCTTTTTGCGCGTCTTTAGTTGGATTTTATCTACCTGACTCACCACAACACTTGT
>NZ_JBNCAB010000027.1:0-79132 GCF_049805555.1 Burkholderia sp. DN3021
CGACGAGCGGGACGGCCAGCTTGCGGCCGCGACGGGGCGGCGAAGTGTCGGGCGCCGTGTCGCGCGCGGTTGACGGTGCCGTGTCCGCTTCGGCGGCCGGCGGCGGGGCGAGAGGTTCGGTCGAGTCGTTCATGATGGGTTCCGGGTCGGGCGAGTCGAAGGGAATCGAGGTTAAGTCGCGATCAGCGCAATGCCGGCGTTTCCTGCGCGCGGCGCGCGGCGGCCGCATCGCGGCGCCGGTCGAGCCATGCATGGATGAAGCCGAACACGACGGGCACGAACAGCAGCGTCGACAGCGTGCCGAACGCCAGCCCGCCGATCACCGCGCGGCCGAGCGGCGCGTTCTGTTCGCCGCCGTCGCCGAGGCCGAGCGCCATCGGCAGCATGCCGATCAGCATCGCGAGCGCGGTCATCACGACCGGGCGGAAGCGGCTGAAACCCGCGTCGAGCGCGGCCTGCCACGGCGGCGCGCCGCCCGCCATCAGCTCACGTGCCGCGTTGACGACGAGGATGCTGTTCGCGGTCGCGATGCCGATGCACAGGATCGTGCCGGTCAGCGCGGGCACCGACAGCGTCGTGCGCGTGACGAACAGCATCCATGCGATGCCGGCGAGCGACGCGGGCAGGCCGCCGACGATCGCGAGCGGGTCGAGCCACGACTGGAAGTTGACGACCATCAGCAGGTAGACGAGCGCGATCGCGAGCGCGAGGCCGCCGAGCAGCCCGGCAAACGACTCGTGCATCGCCTGCACCTGGCCGCGCAGCACGATCGACGAACCGGGCGGCAACTGCGCGCGCGCATCGTCGACGAGCTTCGTCACGTCGGCCGTGACGCCGCCGAGATCGCGCCCCTGCACCGACGCGAAGATGTCGAGCACCGGCTGCACGTTGTAGTGCGAGACGACCGCCTGCTGCGTCGCGCGCGAGAAGCTGCCGAGCGAGCCGAGCAGGTTCTGCGCGGGCGCGCCGGCCGCCGGGCCGCCGGCCGGCGTCTGCGGCGAACGCGCGGTACCCGCCGGCAGCGGCACGTTCGCGAGTGCCTGCAGCGAATCGACCGAATACTGCGGCGTCTGCACCAGCAGCGGATAGCTGACGCCGTTGCGCGGGTCGAGCCAGAAGTTCGGCGTGGTCTGCGAGCTGCCGGACAGCGCGATCAGCAGGTTCTGCGCGACGTCGCGCTGTTCGAGGCCGGCCTGGATCGCCTTGGTGCGGTCCACGTTCACGTTGATGGCCGGCTCGTCGCCGGGCTGCTGGATGCGTGCGTCGACGAGGCCGCGCACGCCGCGCAGCTTCGCGAGCAGCGCGTTCGCGACCGCGCGGTTCTGGTCGAGCTTGTTGCCGACGATCTGGATGTCGATCGGCGCGGGCAGCCCGAAGTTGAGGATCTGGCTGACGATATCGGCCGGCAGGAACGCGAACGTCACGCCGGGGAACGACTGCGCGAGCAGGTTGCGCAGCTTCGCGACATAGGCGGCGGTCGGCGCGTGGTTCGGCTTCAGCGTGATCATCACGTCGGCATCCTCGGTGCCGATCGGGTCGGACGAGTCGTACGTGAGGTTGATCCCGCTGACCGGCACGCCGATGTTGTCGAGCACGCTCGCGATGTCGTTCGCGGGAATCACGTCGTGGATGCGCGCTTCCACTTCGTCGGTCAGGCGCGCGGTTTCCTCGATCCGCGTGCCGGTCGGCGCGCGCAGGTGCAGGCGGATCTCGCCGGTGTCGACCGACGGGAAGAAATCCTGCCCGGCGAACGCGAACAGCGCGGTCGATGCGGCGCATGCGAGCAGGAACGCGGCCGCGAAACGGCGGCGGCGCGCGATCGCCGCCGACAGCAGTGCGCGATAGCGCAGCCGGACCGACTCGAAGCGATGCTCGAACGCGGCCTGGAAACGCGCGATCCGAGCGAACACGCCGCGCGGCGGCCGGCCGTGCCCCTTCGCGCGCATCAGCGCCATCGCGAGCGTCGGCACCAGCGTGCGCGAGAAGAAATACGACGCGACCATCGCGAAGATCACCGCCTCGGCCATCGGCACGAACAGGTAGCGCGCGACGCCCGTGAGCAGGAACATCGGCACGAACACGATGCAGATCGACAGCGTCGACACGAAGGTCGGCACCGCGATCTCGCCCGCGCCGGTCAGGATCGCGTCTTCGAGCGGCGCGCCGCGTTCGAGGTGGTGCGTGATGTTCTCGATCGCGACGGTGGCATCGTCGACGAGAATCCCGACCGCGAGCGCGAGCCCGCCGAGCGTCATGATGTTGATCGTCTGGCCGAGCGCGGCCAGCGCAAGCAGCGACGTGAGCACCGCGAGCGGAATCGACACCGCGATGATCAGCGTCGCGCGCCAGCTGCCGAGGAACAGCAGGATCATCAGCGCGGTGAGGCACGCGGCGATCAGCGCCTCGCGCACGACGCCCTGGATCGCCGCTTTCACGAACACCGACTGGTCGCCGAGCGCGGAGATGTGCAGCGCCTTCGGCAGGCCGGCCGCGATCTTCGGCAGCATCGCCTTGACCTGGTCGATGATCGTCAGCGTCGACGCGCTGCCGGTCTTCTCGACGGTCAGCAGCGCCGCGCGCTTGCCGTCGGCGCGCACGATGTTGGTCTGCGGCGCGTAGCCGTCGCGAACGTGCGCGACGTCGCGCACATAGACGACGCTGCCGCCGATCGTCTTCACCGGCAGGTTGTTCAGCGCGGCGACCGTCTGCGTGCTGCCGTTCATCTGCACGTTGTATTCGCGCGTGCCGATTTTCGCGGTGCCGCCGGGCAGGATCAGGTTCTGCGCGTTGATCGCGTTCACGACGTCGATCGGCGCGAGCCCTTTCGCCTGCAGCGCGCGCGTATCGAGATCGACGACGATCTGGCGGATCTTGCCGCCGAACGGCAGCGGCACGGCCGCGCCCTGCACGGTCGCGAGCTGCGTGCGGATGAAGCTGTTGCCGAGGTCGTAGAGCTGCTGCTCGGCGAGCGTGTCGCTCGACAGCCCGAGCTGCAGGATCGGCACCGTCGACGCGTTGTACGTGATGATGTTCGGCGGCAGCGTGCCGGGCGGCAGGATCCGCAGGATCGACGCGGAATTGCTCGCGGCTTCAGCGATCGCGCGATTGATGTCCGCGCCGGGGTGGAAGAAGATCTTCACGACCGACACGCCGTTCAGCGACTGCGATTCGATGTGCTCGATGTCGTCGACGTCGGACGTGAGCGCGCGCTCGTAGTTCGACGTGATGCGCTTGGCCATGTCCTCGGCGGAGAAGCCGTTGTACGACCAGACGATGCTGACGACCGGGATGTCGATGTTCGGAAAGATATCGGTCGGCGTGCGCAGGAGCGCGAGCGGTCCCGCGATGAAGATCAGCAGCGCGAGCACGACGAACGTATAGGGCCTGCGTAATGCCAGCCGGACGATCCACATGATGTTTTCCTCGAAGCAGGGCAAGGGGGGGCCGCATTCGATGCGACGAGCCTGCAGTCTGACGATGCCGCGTTGACCTGGCCCTGACTCGAAGATTACGAAGCTGTTATCTGCGTGCGGTGCGGCGGATTTCAGAATTGTCATCCGGCGGTCAGCGTCTCGCCGGCCGCGATCACCAGAATGAACGTGTCAGGCGGCGAAAACGCATCCGCGGTCCCGCCGGCGGCGCATCGACGATGCGTCCTCATCGAACCGTTCTCGGGAGTTTCATCATGAATCGCAGACTGATCGCAGCCGCCGCGCTGCTCGCACTCGCAATCGGCACGCCGGTCGCCGCTTTCGCACAGACGTCGTCGTCGGGCCTGACGCGCGCCGACGTGATCGCCGATCTGGTCCAGGCGCAGCGCGACGGCACCGTGCCCACGTCGAACTGGGACTATCCGCCGAGCACGCGGACGATCGCGCGCAATCGCGAGCTGTATGCGATCGCACACGGCGAGCAAGGCACCGCGACCGCATCGGCGTCCGTGCCGACCGTCAGCGTGCAGTAAGCCGGGAGTCGGGCGATGAAGTTCCTTTCCCGACTGGCGATCGCCGCGCTGCTCACAGCGGCGGTCGCGCCGGCGTTTGCGCGCGGGCAGCCGCAACTGCCCGATGACGACGGCGGGCGCGCCAGCGTGCTGCGCGGGTTGAATCCGGCGCGGGCGCATGCCGCCGGCGTCGCGTCGAATTCGAGCGGCGAGACTGACAGGAAGGCGGCGGCCCGCCGGAACTGAGTCTCGTCGAGCGCCGCGGCGATGGCCGTCCTGGTTCCCGGTTTCGGGGGCGGCGCGTCGTCCGCTGCCACTCCTGGCGCCCCCGCGCGCTTAGGTGTTTATACGTATGCCGATTCCGATATCGCTTCAATCCAAGATTTCATTGGAAGGTTATCGGACTTGTTCCTAGACTGATCCGGGGCATGCATACCGGGCCGGGCCGGCCGGACACGCTGCCCGGCACAGCCCTGAACCGCGCGCGCCAAGCAGAAACAGAACAGCGCCGCGGCATACAACGACATCATCGGAGACGGACCATGACATTCATCAGGAAGCTGGCGGCCGGTGCGATCGTCGCCGCGGCGACGGTACTCGCGCCCGGCGCGTTCGCGCAGCAAAAGCCGATCACGCTCGGGTTCTCGCAGGTCGGCGCGGAAAGCGCGTGGCGCACCGCGAACACGGTGTCGGTGAAGGGCGCGGCGAAGGACGCCGGCATCAACCTGAAATTCTCGGACGCGCAGCAGAAGCAGGAGAACCAGATCCGCGCGATCCGCTCGTTCATCGCGCAGAAGGTCGACGTGATCGCGTTCTCGCCGGTCGTCGAATCGGGCTGGGAGCCGGTGCTGACCGAGGCGAAGGCCGCGCATATCCCGGTGATCCTGACCGACCGCGCGGTCGACGTGAAGGATCCGTCGCTGTACGTGACGATGATCGGCTCCGACTTCCTCGAGGAAGGGCGGCGCGCGGGCCACTGGATGGAAGAGCGCTACAAGAACGACGCGGGCCCGATCAACATCGTCGAGCTGCAGGGCACGGTCGGCTCGGCGCCGGCCAACGATCGCCGCGCCGGGCTGCTCGAAGTGATCAAAAGCAATCCGAAGTTCAAGGTGATCGCGTCGCAGAGCGGCGACTTCACGCTCGCCGGCGGCAAGCAGGTGATGGAAGCGTTCGCGAAGACCTACGGCAAGCAGATCAACGTCGTCTACGCGCACAACGACGACATGGCGCTCGGCGCGATCCAGGCGATGGAGGAAGCCGGGATCAAGCCCGGCAAGGACGTGAGCGTCGTGTCGTTCGATGCGACGAAGGGCGGCTTCCAGGCGATGATCGCCGGCAAGATCAACGTCGACGTCGAATGCAGCCCGCTGCTCGGCCCGCAGCTGATGAGCGCGGTGAAGGACGTCGTCGCCGGCAAGCCGCTGCCCAAGCGCATCGTGACGAACGAGACGGTGTTCCCGATGAGCGTCGCGGCGCAGGTGCTGCCGACCCGCAAATACTGACATGGTCCGCACGGGCGGCGGCGCGGCGGCCGCCGCCGGCGACGGCTTCGAGGGAGGGTTCATGACGAGTCCGCCGGTGGTCGAGATGATCGGCATCGACAAGGCGTTTCCGGGCGTCAGCGCGCTGCAGCGCGTGAGCTTCCGGCTGTTTCCGGGCGAGATCCACGCGCTGATGGGCCAGAACGGCGCGGGCAAGTCGACGCTGATCAACGTGCTCACCGGCGTGCATGCGCACGACGCGGGCGAGATTCGCGTCGGCGGCGAGCCGGTGCGCTTCGCCGCGCCGCGCGAGGCCGAGGCGGCCGGGATCCAGACGCTCTATCAGGAAGTGAACCTGTGCGCGAACCTGTCGGTCGCCGAGAACATCTTCGCGGGCCGGCAGCCGATGCGGCGCGGCGCGATCGACTGGAACGCGATCCATGCGCGCTCGCGCGCCGCGCTGGCCGAACTCGACCTGTCGCTCGACGTCACGCGCTCGCTCGACGCGTATCCGATCGCCGTGCAGCAGATGGTCGCGATCGCGCGTGCGGTTTCCGTCGATGCGCGCGTGCTGATACTCGACGAGCCGACGTCGAGCCTCGACGACGGCGAGGTCGCGCGGCTGTTCGACGTGCTGCGCCGGCTGAAGGCGTCGGGCATCGCGATCCTGTTCGTCACGCATTTCCTCGAGCAGACCTATGCGGTGTCCGACCGGATCACCGTGATGCGCAACGGCGAGCGCGAAGGCGAGTACCTGGCGCGCGACCTGCCGGTCGACGTGCTGGTCGCGAAGATGACCGGCCGCGAACGGATGTCCGACACGCTGCAGGCGGGCGCCGCCGCGGTCGAGCGCGCGGCCGGCACCGCCGCGCCGTTCCTGTCGATGCGGCAGGTCGGCCGGCGCGGGATGATGAGCCCGCTCGATCTCGACGTGCGGCCCGGCGAAATCGTCGGGCTGGCCGGGCTGCTCGGCTCGGGGCGCACCGAAACCGCGCAGCTCGCGTTCGCCGCGGAGCGCACCGACACCGGCGCGATCGAGATCGACGGCGCGCGCAAGCGACTCGCGTCGCCGCACGATGCGGTCCGGCACGGGATCGCGTATTGCCCGGAAGACCGCAAGAAGGAGGGCATCGTCGCCGCGCTGTCGATCCGCGAGAACATCGTCCTCGCGCTGCAGGCGCGGCGCGGCTGGTGGCGGCTGATCGGGCGCGCGCGCCAGCGCGAGATCGCCGATGCGTACATCGCGCGGCTCGGCATCAAGGCGCGCGACGCGGAGCAGCCGATCGGGCTGCTGTCGGGCGGCAACCAGCAGAAGGTGCTGCTCGCGCGCTGGCTCGCGACGGACCCGAAGCTGCTGATTCTCGACGAGCCGACGCGCGGCATCGACGTCGCCGCGAAGTTCGACATCATGGAGCGCGTGCTCGCGCTGTGCGCGACCGGGCTCGCGATCCTGTTCATCTCGTCGGAGATCGGCGAGGTCGTGCGCGTGAGCCACCGGATCGCGGTGCTGCGCGACCGGCGCAAGGTCGCCGAACTGAGCGGCGCCGACGCGTCCGAAGAGCAGGTTTACCGGCTGATCGCGGGAGGCCAGTCATGATGCGTGTACGCACGCTGTTTCGTCATCCGCTTGCGTGGCCGGTGCTGACGCTTGCGCTGCTGTTCGCGCTCGACGTCGCGCATCGTCCGGGCTTCCTGTCGATCGCGCTGCTCGACGGCCACCTGTTCGGCGCGCCGATCGACATCCTGAACCGGGCGGCGCCGCTCGTGATCGTGTCGCTCGGGATGACGCTCGTGATCGCGACGCGCGGGATCGACATTTCCGTCGGCGCAATCGTCGCGATCGCAGGCGCGGCCGCGGCGATCGTGCTCGAGGCCGATCCGTCGCGGGTCGGCACGGCGCTGGCCGCCGCGCTCGGCGTCGGGCTGCTCGCGGGCGCGTGGAACGGCCTGCTCGTCGCGTTCGTCGGGATGCAGCCGATCATCGCGACGCTGATCCTGATGGTGGCCGGCCGCGGCATCGCGCAACTGCTGACGGGCGGCCAGATCATTCCGATCGGTGCGCCCGGCTATCTCGCGCTTGGCGGCGGTTATCTGGCGACGGTGCCGTGCTCGGTGTGGATCGCGCTCGCGACGATCGCCGCGACCGCGCTGCTGGTGAACCGCACGGCGCTCGGGCTGTTCATCCGCGCGATCGGCGTGAACCCGGTCGCCACGCGGCTCGTCGGGCTGCGCTCGGGCGCGGTCGTGTTCGGTGTGTACCTGTGCTCCGGCGTGATGTCGGCGGTCGCGGGCATCCTCGCGAGTTCCAACGTGCGCAGCGCCGACGGCAACAACGCGGGGCTGCTGCTCGAACTCGACGCGATCCTCGCGGTGACGCTCGGCGGCACGTCGCTGCTCGGCGGCCGCTTCAGCCTCGCCGGCTCGGTGCTCGGCGCGCTGATCATCCAGACGCTGACCTACACGACCTATTCGATCGGCGTGCCGCCGGAGGCGACGCTGGTCGTCAAGGCGGTCGTCGTGATCGTCGTGACGCTGATCCAGTCGGACGCGGCGCGCGCGCTCGTGGTCCGGCACGCGTCGCGGCTGCTGCCTTCCGCGCGTTCGCGCGCCACCTCCGGAGCCACGCCCCGATGACCCGATTCCTTGGCCGGCTCGCCGACCCGCGCACGCTGCCGATCGTCGTGACGATCGTGCTGTTCGCCGCGCTGTTCGGCTTCGGTTCCGTGATGTACACGGGATTTTTCTCGATGCAGGTGCTGACCGGTCTGCTCGTCGACAACGCGTTCCTGCTGATCGTCGCGATCGGCATGACGTTCGTGATCGTGTCGGGCGGCATCGACCTGTCGGTCGGCTCGGTCGTTGCGCTGACAACGATCTTCTGCGCGGTCGGCGCCGAGCGGCTGCACTGGCCCGTATGGGTGATCGTGCCGCTGGTGCTCGCGTTCGGCGCGCTGTACGGCGCGGCAATGGGTGCGCTGATTCATTACTTCCGGCTGCAGCCGTTCATTGTCACGCTGGCCGGGATGTTTCTCGCGCGCGGCGCATGCTTCCTGATCACGACGCAGTCGATCACGATCAACGAGCCGACGTTTCATGCGATCGCGGGCGTCAGCGTGCCGGTCGGCGGCGGCACGCTGAGCGCGGGCGCGCTGATCGCGCTCGCGACGCTGGCCGCCGCGATCTACGTCGCGCATTTCACGCGGTTCGGCCGCAACGTGTATGCGATCGGCGGCAACGAGCGTTCGGCGCTGCTGATGGGGCTGCCGGTCGCGCGCACGAAGATCGGCGTCTATGCGCTGAGCGGGCTGTGTTCGTCACTCGGCGGCGTGGTGTTCACGCTGTACGTGCTGTCGGGCTACGGGCTGCAGGCGCAGGGGATGGAGCTCGACGCGATCGCCGCGACCGTGATCGGCGGGACGCTGCTCACGGGCGGCGTGGGCTATGTGGTCGGCTCGGTGTTCGGCGTCGGCATCCTCGGCACGATCCAGGTGCTGATCACGTTCGACGGAACGTTGAGTTCGTGGTGGACGCGGATCGTGATCGGCGCGCTGCTGTGCGTGTTCTGCGTGCTGCAGCGGGTTATCGAGCGGCATGCAGCGCGGCGGCGCACGGGCGGCACGGGGCTCGGCGCGCAGCAGCCGAAGCGCGACTCCGCGCACGCGCGGCCGGCCGAGCCCGGCGAGGACGCGGCGCTGGTGTCGACGATGCGGCGCGTGTAGTGCGTGTCGTGGAGCGCACGGCGCGCGCCGCGCGGTGACGGGCAACGGGGTAGCGGCACGCGCGACGTGGTTGATGCCTGGCCGCCGGTGCTTGTTGTCGAAGGCGGTCGGCGCGCGCGTTACGTGCGAACGGCTACCCGGTACAGAGTGGTCTGACGATAGACGGCGCCCGGATGAAGGATGACGTCGTCGCGCAGGTCGGCCATGTTGACCTGGTCCGGAAAACCGCCGGCTTCGACGCACAGCGCGGCGTGTTGTGCGCACCGCGTGCCGCCCCTCACGCGCACGCCGTCCAGATAGTTGCCGGTATAAAGCTGGAGGCCGCGCTGATCGGTCGACACGACCAGCTCGCGGCCGCTTTCGGGATCGTAGATGCCGGCGACGGGCCTGGCCGCGCGCGCGCCGTCGCGCAGCACGAAGCAGTGATCGAAGCCGCGCGCCCTTGCAAGCTGCGCATGCGGCCAGTCGAGGCGCGCGCCGAGCGGCGCGCTGTGCCGGAAATCGAAAGCCGTGCCGGTCACGTCGGCGGTGCCGGTCGGGATCAGCGCGTCGTCGACCTCGAGGAATGCGTCGGCGTCGATGCTCAGCACGTGGCCGCGCACGTCGCTGCCCGCGCGGCCGCTGAGGTTGAAATAGCTGTGATTCGTGAGGTTGAGCGGTGTGGGCGCGTCGGTGACGCCGGTGTAGTCGATCGTCAGCGTGCCGTCGTCGTCGAGCGCGTAGCGAACCTGCACGCTCACGTTGCCCGGAAAACCCGCGTCGCCTTCCGGCGAATCGAGTCGCAGCGTCAGCCCGCCGCAGTCGTCGACGACTTCCCAGCGCTGGCGGTGAAAGCCGCTCGCGCCGCCGTGCAGCAGATTGCCGTTCTCGTTGCGATCGAGCAGGTAGTCGACGCCGTCGAGCGTGAAGCGCGCGCCGGCGATCCGGTTCGCCCAGCGGCCGACCGTCGCGCCGAGGTAGGCGCCCGATTCGACATATTCCGCGGGCGTGTCGTGCGCGAGCACGATATCGGCGAAGCGTCCGGTGCGATCGGGCGCGAGCCACGACACGACGGTCGCGCCGAGGTCGCTGACGACGACGCGCATGCCGTGCGTGTTGCGCAGCGTATAGCGTCGCACCGAGTCGCCGTCGGGCAGCGTGCCCCACGGCTCGGAAGGCACGCGTGCGACGCCGGGCGTCAGATGGGAGGAATCGGTATCGATGTGCATAGGATGATTCGATGTGAACGGCGGGCTTCAGTGCGCGGCGATCGCGCGTTCCTGGTATTCGCGCGGCGTGCAGCCCAGCTCGCGCCGGAACACCGCGTACATGTACTGGAGCGACGTGAACCCGCAGCGGATCGCGACCTCGGCGCTCGACGCCTGCCGGCCGGCGAGCAGCGCCTGCGCCGCTTCGAGCTTGTGGCGCAGGATTTCCTGGTGCACGGTGCGCTGCAGTTCGCGCCGGAAGTGCTCTTCGAGCAGCGAGCGCGACACGCCGACGTAGTCGGCGACCTGGTCGGTCTTGATGCCCTGGCACGCGTACTGGCGAATGAAGTGGCGTGCGCGCATCACGTGCGGGCTCGCGAGCGGCTCGTGGCGCGTCGAATCGAGCACGTTGATCCCGACGGGCGGCACGAGAATCCGCCGGTCGGGAAAACGCGCGCCGCCCAGCATCTGGTGCAGCAGGTGCGCGGCCGTGCGGCCCATTTCCTCGGTGCCCTGGATGACGGACGACAGCGGAATCCGCGTGAGCGTGCGCGTGAGCGGGTCGTTGTCGATGCCGATGATCGCGACCTGTTCCGGTACCGCGAGGCCCGCGATCAGGCACGCCTGCAGCAGGTGCCGCGCGCGCGCGTCGGTCACCGCGATCACGCCGACGGGCTTCGGCAGTGCGTGCAGCCAGCCGATCAGTTGCTCGATCGCGTGGTTCCAGCCCGATGCGCTGGTCGACAGCCCGCGGTAGATCGGCGCGTCGACGCCGTCCGCGCGCGCGAGGCCGTCGAACGCGAGCTCGCGCTGCTGCGCCCAGCGGTTCTGCTGCGCGACGGGCAGGCTGTACATCGCGAAGTGCGGCAGCCCGGCGCCGATCAGGTGCGTGTACGCGAGCGACACGAGTTTCGCGTTGTCGGTCGCGATATACGGCACGCCGTCCGGATACTGCGCCGGATCTTCGTACGACGAACCGAGCGCGACGATCGGCAGCGGCGATCCGGCGAGCGCGTCGGCGACGGCCGGATCGTCGAAATCCGCGATGATGCCGTCGCCGTCGAAGCGCTCGATGCCGGCGAGCCGGCAGCGGAAATCGTCTTCGAGGAACAGGTCCCATACCACGCGTGTCGAGCGCAGGTACTGGCCGATGCCGCTGATGATCTCGCGGTCGTAGACCTTGTTGGCGTTGAACAGCAGCGCGATGCGGTGCGGCGTCTGGGTGGAAGGGGCGCGGTTCATCTCGGTCTCGAAGCGCGCGCCGTGCGGGGCGTCGCGCCGTTGTCTCCGGGCGCGCGGGCAACGCCGCGCGGCTGTCTGATCTGTCTGGCGTCCGGCGATTGTAGGACGGAACGCGTGCCGTGCGCAGCGCGCTGGCAAGAAACGTTAAGCGTGCTGCGCAATTTCGCAATTGCGGGCGAGGGGGCGCGCGGGCACGATCCAGCCAGATCGAATTCGGCCCGCACGCCAACGCGATGCACGCCGCACTGCAACAAGAAACCGGACGGAGACGCCATGTCGTATTTCGAACATATTCCCGCGATTCGCTACGAAGGTCCGCAGTCGGACAACCCGCTTGCATACCGCTATTACGACCGCACGAAGCGGGTGCTCGGCAAGACGCTCGAGGAGCACCTGCGGATCGCGGTGTGCTACTGGCACACGTTCGTGTGGCCGGGCCACGACATCTTCGGCCAGGGCGCGTTCCAGCGGCCATGGCAGCAGCCGGGCGACCCGCTCGAGCGCGCGCGCCAGAAGGCGGATGCGGCATTCGAGTTCTTCACGAAGCTCGGCACGCCGTTCTATACGTTCCACGACACCGACGTGTCGCCGGAAGGCGACAGCCTGCACGAGTACGTCGAGAACTTCGCGCGGATGACCGACTACCTGGGCGAGCGTCAGCAGGCGACGGGCGTCCGGCTGCTGTGGGGCACCGCGAACCTGTTCTCGCATCCGCGCTTCGCGGCGGGCGCGGCGACCAACCCGAACCCCGACGTGTTCGCGTGGGCGGCCACCCAGGTGCGCCATGCGCTCGACGCGACGCATCGGCTCGGCGGCGAGAACTACGTACTGTGGGGCGGCCGCGAAGGGTACGAGACGCTGCTCAATACCGATCTCGTGCGCGAGCGCGAGCAGTTCGCCCGCTTCCTGTCGATGGTCGTCGAGCACAAGCACCGGATCGGCTTCAAAGGAGCGCTGCTGATCGAGCCCAAGCCGCAGGAGCCGACCAAGCACCAGTACGACTACGACGTCGCGACCGTACACGGCTTCCTCACGCAATACGGATTGCAGAACGACATCCGCGTGAATATCGAGGCGAACCATGCGACGCTCGCCGGCCATTCGTTCCATCACGAGATCGCGAACGCGTTCGCGCTCGGCGTGTTCGGCAGCGTCGACGCGAATCGCGGCGATCCGCAGAACGGCTGGGACACCGACCAGTTCCCGAACAGCGTGGAGGAGCTGACGCTCGCGTTCTACGAGATCCTGCGCCACGGCGGCTTTACCACCGGCGGCATGAACTTCGACGCGAAGGTGCGGCGCCAGAGCGTCGATCCGGAAGACCTGTTCTACGGCCATGTCGGCGCGATCGATGTGCTCGCGCTCGCGCTCGAGCGCGCGGCCGTGCTGGTCGGCAACGACCGGCTCGACGCGCTGCGCCGGCAGCGCTACGCGCAGTGGGACAGCGCATTCGGCCGCGAGATCCTGTCGGGCGGCTACACGCTGGAGTCGCTCGCCGCCGACGCGCTCGCGCGCGGCGTGAACCCGCGGCATGCGAGCGGTGCGCAGGAACGGCTCGAGAACATCGTGAACCAGGCGATCTACGGGCTGCGCTGACGCCATGTATATCGGACTCGATCTTGGCACGTCGGGCGTGAAGGCCGTGCTGCTCGACCGCGCCGGTGCGGTGCGGGCCAGCGCGAGCCGGCCGCTGTCGGTGAGCCGGCCGCGGCCGCGCTGGTCCGAACAGGCGCCGCTCGACTGGTGGGACGCGGCGTGCGGCGCGCTGGCGGCGCTCGTCGCCGACGCGCGTGCGGCCGGCATCGATCCGCATGACATCGGCGCGCTCGGCCTGACCGGGCAGATGCACGGCGCGACGCTGCTCGATGTGCACGGCGAGGTGCTGCGCCCCGCGATCCTGTGGAACGACGGCCGCGCGGATGCCGAGTGCGCGGAACTCGAGCGGCTGGCGCCCACGCTGCGCGCCGTCGCCGGTAACCTCGCGATGCCGGGCTTCACGGCGCCGAAGCTGCTGTGGGTGCGCCGGCACGAGCCGGACGTGTTCGCGCGGATCGCACACGTGCTGTTGCCGAAGGATTATCTGCGCTACCGGCTGACCGGCGTGTTCGCGACCGATCCTTCGGATGCCGCTGGCACGCTGTGGCTCGATGTCGCCAAGCGCGACTACGACGACACGCTGCTCGCCGCGTGCGGGCTGTCGCGCGAACAGATGCCCGCCGTGTTCGAGGGCAACCGCATCACCGGCACGCTGCTGCCGGCCGTCGCGCGCACGCTGGGGCTGCGCGAAATCCCGGTCGTCGCGGGCGGCGGCGACAACGCGGCCGGCGCGGTGGGCGTCGGCATCGTGCGGCCCGGCGATGCGCTGCTGTCGCTCGGCACGTCGGGCGTTTATTTCGCGGTGTCGGACGGTTTCCGCGCGAATCCCGAATCGGCGGTCCACAGCTTCTGTCATGCATTGCCGCATACCTGGCACCTGATGTCGGTGATGCTGAATGCGGCCGGCTGCATTGATTTCACCGCGCAGCTGGCCGGCTACGACGGCGTTGCCGCGCTGCTCGGCGACGCCGAGGCGAACGCGCGCCGTGACCGCCCGTGGTTCCTGCCTTATCTGAGCGGCGAGCGCACGCCGCACAACGACGTGAATGCGAAGGGCGTGTTCTACGGGCTGACGCCCGACTCGCAGCGCGCGGATCTCGCGAACGCGACGCTCGAGGGCGTCGGCTTCGCGCTGCTCGACGGAATCGACGCGCTGCATGCGGCCGGGCTCGCGCCCGACTGCATCACGGTGATCGGCGGCGGCTCGCGCAGCGCGTACTGGACGCAGATGCTCGCCGACCTGAGCGGCCGCGCGCTGACGTTGCGCGCGGGCGGCGAAGTCGGCCCGGCGCTCGGCGCCGCGCGGCTCGCGCATCTCGCGCTCGAACCGGATGCGCCGCTCGACGCGGTGTGCCCGCAGCCGCCGGTGGTGGCCGTGCGCGAGCCCGACATGGCGCGCCACGCGTGGTATCGCGACGCGCGGCGGCCGACGTTTCGCGCGCTGTATCGCGCGCTCGAACCGGTGTTTTCGGCAGGCGCGGGTCATACCGCATAACGCCGCGCCGTGTAGTGGCCAGACAAAGGGCGGCGTGCTTCGGCGGCCGCCCGGCGTTCGTGGGGTTGTCCAATAAAGAGAGGAGTTGGAGACATGAAATCCGTAACGCGTCGTACCGTATTGAGTGCGCTGGCAGGCGCCGCCACGTTGGCGGCTCTCACGCTTGGCGCGCCGCTCGCGCATGCGAGCAAGGACAAGCCGGAAATCGGCTTCTGCATCGACGACCTGCGCGTCGAGCGCTGGTCGCGCGACCGCGACTATTTCGTGGCCGCCGCCACGCAGCTCGGCGCGAAGGTGTCCGTGCAGTCCGCGGACGCGAGCGAGGCGCGGCAGATCTCGCAGATCGAGAACCTGATCTCGCGCGGCGTGGACGTGATCGTGATCGTGCCGTTCAATTCGAAGACGCTCGGCAACGTCGTCGCCGAAGCGCGCAAGGCGGGCATCAAGGTGGTGTCGTACGACCGGCTGATTCTCGACGCCGACGTCGATGCATACATCTCGTTCGACAACCAGAAGGTGGGCGAGCTGCAGGCGCAGGGCGTCTACGACGCGAAGCCGAAGGGCAACTATTTCCTGCTCGGCGGCGCGCCGACCGACAACAACGCGAAGATGCTGCGCGAAGGACAGCTGAAGGTGCTGAAGCCGGCGATCGATCGCGGCGACATCAAGGTCGTCGGCCAGCAGTGGGTGCCGGAATGGAGCGCGTCGACCGCGCTGCGGATCGTCGAGGACGCGCTGACCGCGAACAACAACAAGATCGATGCGATCGTCGCATCGAACGACGGCACCGCGGGCGGCGCGATCCAGGCGCTCGCCGCGCAGCATCTGGCCGGCAAGGTGCCGGTGTCCGGGCAGGATGCGGACCTCGCCGCGGTCAAGCGCGTGATCGCCGGCACGCAGACGATGACCGTCTACAAGCCGCTCAAGCTGATCGCGAGCGAAGCGGCGAAGCTCGCGGTGGATCTCGCGAAGGGCGCGAAGCCCGCGTTCAACGCGCAATACGACAACGGCAAGAAGAAGGTCGACACGGTGCTGCTGCAGCCGACGCTGCTGACCAAGCGCAACGTCGACATCGTCGTGAAGGACGGCTTCTATACCCAGGCGCAGCTGGCGAGCCAGTAACGGCGCGGCGCGCGGACGGCCCACCGGTGCGTCCGCGCGCATACTGCAAGGCATGAGCGAATGACCGAACCCTTGCTGACGATGCGCGGCATCGTCAAGGATTTCGACGGCGTGAAGGCGCTCGACGGCATCGACCTGACGGTGCGGCCGGGCGAGTGCGTGGGGCTGTGCGGCGAGAACGGCGCGGGCAAATCGACGCTGATGAAGGTGCTGTCGGGTGTTTATCCGCACGGCACGTGGGACGGCGAGATCCGCTGGGAAGGCGCGCCGCTGATCGCGTCCGGCGTGCGCGACACCGAGCGCGCGGGCATCGTGATCATCCACCAGGAACTGATGCTCGTGCCCGAACTGTCGGTGGCCGAGAACATCTTCCTCGGCAACGAGATCACGCTGCCGGGCGGGCGCATGCACTACGCGGCGATGGTCCAGCGTGCCGAGGAACTGCTGCACGAGTTGCGGATCGACTCGATCAACGTCGCGCAGCCGGTGATGAACTACGGCGGCGGACACCAGCAGCTGATCGAGATCGCGAAGGCGCTGAACAAGCGCGCAAAGCTGCTGATCCTCGACGAGCCTTCGTCGTCGCTGAGCGCTTCCGAAACGCGCATCCTGCTCGACATCGTGCGCGACCTGAAGCGCCGCGGCGTCGCGTGCGTGTATATCTCGCACAAGCTCGACGAGGTCGAGGCCGTGTGCGACACGGTGACCGTGATCCGCGACGGCCGCCATGTCGCGACCGAGCCGATGCGCACGCTGACGACCGACCGGATCATTTCGATGATGGTCGGCCGCGAGATCCGCGACCTGTATCCGCGCGAGCCGCACGAGATCGGCGACGTCGTGCTGGAAGCGCGCCACGTGACCTGTCGCGACGTGACGAACACGCGCCGCAAGCGGGTCGACGACGTGTCGTTCAGCGTGCGGCGCGGCGAGATTCTCGGCGTCGCCGGGCTGGTCGGCGCGGGCCGCACCGAGCTGATGCAGGCGATCTTCGGCGCGTATCCGGGCGCGTGCACGGCGACCGTGCTGATGAACGGCCGGCCGCTCACGATCCGCTCGCCCGCCGACGCGATCCGCGCCGGCATCGCGATGGTGCCCGAGGATCGCAAGCGCCACGGCATCGTGCCGCAGCTCGGCGTCGGCCACAACATCACGCTGGCGGTGCTGCGGCGCTTCGCGACGCGCGGGCGGATCGACGCGGCCGCCGAGCTGGACGCGATCCGCACCGAGATGCAGCGGCTGTCGGTGCGCGCCGCGCACCCGTTCCTGCCGATCTCGAGCCTGTCGGGCGGCAACCAGCAGAAGGCCGTGCTCGCCAAGATGCTGCTGGCCGAGCCGCAGGTGCTGATCCTCGACGAGCCGACGCGCGGCGTCGACGTCGGCGCGAAGGCCGAGATCTACCGGCTGATTTTCGCGCTCGCGAAGCGCGGCGTCGCGCTGATCGTCGTGTCGTCGGAAATGCCCGAGGTGCTCGGGCTCGCCGACCGCGTGCTGGTGATCGGCGAAGGCGAGCTGCGCGGCGATTTCGTCAACGATGGCCTCACGCAGGAACAGATCCTCGGCGCCGCGCTGAAGCCCGCGCGGCGTCCGGCCGAACCTATTGCAGCGAGTGCAACGTGAATACCGAACTTTCTTCCTCTTCGTCTTCCGCACCGGCGCCGGACGCCGACGCGCGCGGCCGTTCAACTGGCCGTCCGCTTCGCCAGGTCTTCGTGCGCTACAAGATCCTCGCGCTGCTGTTCGCGGTCGTCGCGATCTGGGCGTTCTTCTCGGTGCTGACCGACGGCGCGTTCGTCACGCCGCGCAACGTGTCGAACCTGCTGCGGCAGATGTCGATCACCGGCATGCTCGCGTGCGGGATGGTGTTCGTGATCATCGCGGGCGAGATCGACCTGTCGGTCGGTTCGCTGCTCGGGCTGCTCGGCGGCGTCGCGGCGATCCTCGACGTGAACCGCCACTGGCCGGTCGCCGCGACGGTGCCGGCCGTGCTCGCGCTCGGCGTGCTGATCGGGCTCTTCAACGGCTGGTGGTCGACCTACCGGCGCGTGCCGTCATTCATCGTCGGGCTGGGCGGGATGCTCGCGTTTCGCGGGATCCTGCTCGGCGTGACGGGCGGCTCGACGATCGCGCCGGTGTCGGACGGCTTCGTGTTCCTCGGGCAGGGCTATCTGCCGCGCGTGGCCGGGGACGGCCTCGCGCTGCTGCTGTTCGCGCTCGTCGTGCTGCTGGTCGTGCGGCAGCGCGGCACGCGGCGCCGCTACCGGCTCGCGGTCGGGCCGCTGTGGCAGGACGTCGTGAAAATCGCCGGCGCGGGCGCGGTGCTGCTCGCGTTCGTCGCGACGCTCGACCGCTACGGCGGCATTCCGGTGCCGGTGCTGCTGCTGCTCGCGCTGCTCGGCATCTTCTCGTGGATCGCGACGCAGACCGTGTTCGGCCGGCGCATCTACGCGGTCGGCTCGAATCTCGAGGCGACACGGCTGTCGGGCGTCGATACCGATCGCGTGAAGCTCGCGATCTTCGCGCTGATGGGGCTGATGTGCGCGTTCGCCGGCATCGTCAACACCGCGCGGCTCGCGGCCGGCTCGCCGTCCGCGGGCTCGATGGGCGAACTCGACGCGATCGCCGCGTGCTTCATCGGCGGCACGTCGATGCGCGGCGGGTCGGGCACCGTGTACGGCGCGCTGATCGGCGCGCTCGTGATGGCGAGCCTCGACAACGGCATGTCGATGCTGGACGTCGACGCGTACTGGCAGATGATCGTCAAGGGCGCGGTGCTGGTGCTGGCGGTGTGGATCGACGTGGTGTCGCGCTCGAACCGGCGGTGAGGCGGGGCGCGCTGGCGCGCGCCGCATCCATCCGGTATGCCGCGGCCGCGCGGGCGCGCTACGTCCGGTCGCGGTTGCGGGCGCGCGTCGCGCCCGTGATCACCGCGATGCCGAACAGAATGACGGCGACGATCTCGACGATGTGCTGGGACACGTGCAGCGTCACCAGTCCCCATGCCACGCCGCCGATGAAAATGATCCATCCGACCAGGTAGATAAGCAGGGTCATCGTTCCTCTCCTTGCGGTTCGGTTACATCGTGCAGACTGCTGCCGCGCGGCATGCCGTTTTATCCGGCCGCCGCTTCGTGCGCACGCAGACCGAGGCGTTCCATCAAGCGCCGGGCGTCGAACGGTGCGTTCGTTTTTGCGTCGTTGTCGAAGTAGCAATACACGTCGCGCGTTCGCGCGCGCGGCGCAGGCAGCTCCGGTGCGGCGAGACGGGCGTCGGCGGGCTGTTCGCCGCGGCGCCACGACTCGATTCTGCGCGCCCAGTGTTCGAGTGCCGCATCGGAGTATTCGCCGGAATACTTCGTGTCGGTACCGTGCAGCCGCATGTAGACGAAGCCCGCGCTCAGGTCTTCGAACTGCGGCCATGGCTCGGTCGAATCCGACACGACGAGCGCCACGCGGTGGCGGCGCAGCAGCTTCACGAACGCCGGATCCACGAAGCTCGCGTGACGCACTTCGACTGCGTGACGCAACTTGCGCTTGCGGTCGATCCGCAGATACGGTGTCCTGACCTTGCGATCGTGCTGTTGCGCGAGCGCGAGCGCGGCTGCCGTGTCGGTCGGCAGCAGGCCCAGGAAGTGCTCCATGTGCTCGGGGTCGAACCGCAGCGACGGCGGAAACTGCCAGAGGATCGGCCCGAGCTTGTCCCTCAGCGCGAGGAGCCCCTGCGCGAAAAAGTTCGCGCATGCGACCGTCGCCGTTTCGCCGCGAAAGCGCAGGATGTGGGTCAGATAGCGTGAACCCTTCACGCTGAACGTAAAATCCGGCGGCGTTTCGTCGTACCAACGCTGCCAGCTGTCGAGCGATTGCAGGCTGTAGTGCGTACCGTTGATTTCGATCGTCTGCATCCGGTTCGATGCGTACTGCAGCTCGGCGGCCTGCTTCAGCGCTTTCGGATAGAAGGTGCAGCGCCAGCCGCCGTAGCGCCAGCCTGAAATGCCGATGTGAACTTCACCTGATTTGCTCGTCACGTCGATGTCCGGAGGTCCGGTGGATGCCGTCGTGATTAGCAAGGTGCGTGCCGCCTGGCTCAGTGTCGGAGGGCGACAAATCGTAGGCCCGAAGTGCGGAGGTATCCCGCTTGCGCAGATCCTTACGGGCGCCAACCGGAACGACGTCCGCAACCGCGCTTCGATCCCGACGTGGCGACGTGCATCGGCGATCTCGATTTTTGAACGGTAAGTAACCGGTAAGTCGGGTTCCCATAAAGTCGGTTCCGCTTTGTCCACCGACTTCCTGGGATCGATCGTGAAAAAAAATCCGTTGCCTGTTCGCCGTATGTTGTTGACTGCTGCATGGTTCGCGCTCGTTTCCGGGGCGGCATGGGCGGAAGAAGGCGACGCCGACCATGTCGATACGCAGAGTTCCGGTCTGGCGATCCTGAACAATGCGACGAACGTGACCCGCTGGGGGCTGGGTGCGGGCGTCGGCATCGGGGAATCGCCATACAAGGGATACGGCTCGAAAGTCGAACCGCTCCCGCTGGTCTACTTCGACGACAAGTGGGTACATGTTTTCGGCACCACGATCGACGTGAAGATCGGAAACTGGAGTGGTATAAGCGTTGCGCTGCGCGGAAAGTTTTCGCTCGGCGATGGTTACAAGCAGTCCGATGCACCAATCCTGAATGGCATGGAAGACCGACATGGTGCGTTCTGGTACGGTCCCGCGCTTGCTTTACATACCGCATTCGGCACGCTTTCGGGAGACTATCTGGCGGGCGGAAACAAGGGGCAGCGTGCGAGCCTGGACTACAGCAAGTCTTTTGATGCCGGAGATTTCTCGATTGCTCCGCATGTGGGCGTGGACTGGTTGAGCGGCAAATACGTCGATTACTATTACGGCGTGCGTCCCGCCGAGGTGCGCCCCGGACGTCCCGCGTACACCGGCACGGCAACCTGGAAGACTTCGTTGGGAACGCGTGTCGACTACAACTTCGCGAAGCACCAACGCCTGCTGCTGGACGTCGGCGTGTCGCATCTCGGCAGCGGTCTCACGAATAGTCCTCTGGTCGGCAAGCGGTTCATCCCGGAGATCCGGGTCGGCTACCTGTACCAATTCAAGTGAGTGCAACGTCATGTCGCGAGTTGCGATTGTCGAGGACCATGCACGCCTTGCCGACATGGTGAGCCAGGCCCTCATGCGAGTGGGCATCGAAGCCGACCAGTTTCGCAATATCTCCGGAGCGACCTACGGCGTGCGCCAGTTCGACTACGCGGTGTTGATCATCGATCGTAGCCTTCCGGACGGCGACGGGCTGTCCTTTCTGCGCGCGTTGCGCGCGGCCGGCCGGATGACGCCATGCCTCATGCTGACGGCGCGCGATGCTTTGCACGATCGTGTCGACGGGCTCGAAAGCGGCGCGGACGACTACGTGACCAAGCCGTTTGAAATGAGTGAGCTGGTTGCGCGGGTGCGCACGCTGATGCGTCGGCCAGCGGCGCTGACCGCGCTTGTCGCGTCATTCGCGGACATTGCAGTGGATCCGCTGCAACGTGAGATGCGCTGCGGTGCGCGGTCGGTTCAGCTTGCGCCCGCCGAATTGCAGATCATGCTTTGCCTGATCGAAGCGGCCGGCCGAACGGTGCGGCATGCGGCGCTCGAGCATGCCGCCTGGGGGCTTGCCGAAGCCGTAACACCGAATGCACTGGAAGTGACCGTGCACCGGTTGCGTAAAAAACTGGCGTCGATCGACACAAGGACACGCCTGACGAACCTTCGCGGCGTGGGATTCGCCGTCGAGGAAGTCTCCGGGCCGCCGCAACGGTAGTGGAGCGTTCCGCACTCGAGCACGCTCGCCGGAGGCGTCTTGGGGCGGGACGAGACGCGATGCGTGAGAGGTGACGAGGACGATACGTGCACGAGGGTGCGCTCTGCCCGGACGCGAGTGGCAGGCTCGTGCGTGTGACCGGAAGGATTGGCCGGATCACGTCGCCGGCGGCGCATCCGACAAAGATGCCCGGTGAGCGGCGCTTCGCCCGGCTACGGCATTCCACACCCGTTCCAATATGGGGACGTCATGCTCAATCACTGGATTCGAAGTCTGTCGGCGCGACTGTGGGCGACGACGGTCGTTGCCCTTGCAATCAGCCTGACGGCGATCGCCGGTCTGGTCATCTACGTATTCGACCGCTATCCGGAGCAGACGCTGGGTTACCACGAGCTGACGGAGAACGTCGACAGGGTAATCGATGGACTCAGGTTCAACGATGCCGATCGCCCCTATTCCGTCGATCTTCCCGATCGTGACGGAGGGGGAGGGTTCAATCTCGTGCCCGCGGAACGCAAATACCGTGTGCTGGATGGGCAAGGTCAAGTCGTGCTGGCGTCGATCGGAGCAAGGACAGCCGGACAATGGCCGATAGACGATCCGGCTGGAGCCGTCGGAAAGATAGCGTACCTGACTATCGACGGAAAGCTGTTCTTCGTCGCGACGCGGCGGGTTCTGCGGGGGCGCTCCGTGTTCTATGTGCAGACCGCAACCAGCGAACGTTTTCTGAACGCGCTGGTCAGTTCGAAAGTCAAGTCGATTCCGGCCACGGTCAAGGTCATTTTCTTCGTTATATTCATTATTTCCGGCCTGGTGCTGCCGCTTACGATCTATCGGGTGCTCAAGCCGCTACGAGATGCGTCCGGGGCAGCCGCGCGGATAACGCCGCACCGGCTCAAGACGCGCCTTTCGGCCAGCGGCGTTCCGAGCGAGATCAAGCCGTTGATCAACGCGTTCAACGACGCGCTTGAACGGCTGGAGAACGGTTTCAGGGTCCAGCAGGAATTTCTTGCGGCCGCCGCGCATGAACTTCGAACGCCGCTGACGTTGATCCGCGGCCAGATCGAGTTGCAGCCGGAAATCAACGGAAAAGACCTGCTGTTTCGCGAAATCGATCTGATGTCGCGACAGGTTCGGCAGCTACTGCATCTTGCCGAAGTCAGCGAGGCGCAGAATTTCGATTTCGGCGAAGTCCGCATCCTCGATGTCATGCAGGATGTCGTCGAGTATCTGGCCCGTCAGGCAGATGGAAAGCAGGTGACGCTGCGGATCGAGGAGCGTCGCGCAGCGCCGCCGATCTGGGCGGACAAGGGCGCACTGTTCATCCTGCTCAAGAATATCGTCGAAAACGCGATCCATGCGTCGCCTGCCAACAGCGTCGTGTCGTTAACGATCGACGACGCATCGATCGAGGTTCGCGACGAAGGCCGCGGCATCCCGAAGGATCATCTTCCGTTTCTGTTCAAGCGATTCTGGCGCGCGCCCGATACCACGCACGACGGCGCGGGCCTTGGGTTGGCGATATGCAAGGAAATTGCGTCGGCGCACAATTGGCGGTTGACGGTGAGCAGTCTCGCGACGGGAACGCGGTTTACCGTCTGGTTATGACGGCGCTCGTGCACCGTGCACCCCGACCAGCCAGGTCAATGCGCTCGCGACGATTCTGCGGCTCGCGGCGATCCGGCCCGAGGGGCTGCGGGTCGGCTTCGGCGAGTTTCTGGCGGTCGGCTCATGCGTGATGTTGCCGGCCTTGCTGCTCGCGCTGGCGGCACGGCGCGTGACGCGCGATGCACGCGCGCCACGCGACCGGTTTGGCCTAAAACGCGTAGGCGAGCGACGCGAACAGGCTGCGCGGCGCGCCCGGCGTGACCCACAGGCTGTTGTACGAGCTGACGTAGGTCGTGCGATTGAACAGGTTGTTCAGCACGACCGACGCGCGCAGGTGCTTGTTGACCTGCACATAGCCGTTCAGCTGCGCGGTCGCATAGGCCGGCAGCTCGAAACCGTCCTGCGTGTTCGCGGTGTTGCCGGCGCGGCGCCCGACATAGATCAAGCCCGTGCCGATGCCGGCCTTGTCCGCGAACGGCAGCGCGGTTTCGTACATGAGCAGCGCGCTGCCGCTCAGCTTCGGAATATCGACGAGGCGCGCCCCGGGCGTCAGCACGGTATCGCGCGTGACCTCGGCATCGACGTACGCGAAGTTGACGATGCCGCGCAAGCCGTGGCCCAGGTCGCCGTTCCATTCGAATTCGACGCCGCGGCTGCGCACCTCGCCGGCTGCGCGCGAGAAGCCGGCATTCGCCGGATCGGCGGTCAGCACGTTGCGCTTGTTGACGTAGAACGCCGCGACCGTCGCGAGCCAGCGCGTGCCGGCCCATTTCGCGCCGGCTTCGTAGCCGTGCCCTTTCTCCGGGTCGAACGCGCGGCCGTTGGCATCGGCGCCGTTGTTCGGCCGGAACGAATACGCGGTGTTCGCATACAGCGACAGCGCGGGGCTCATTTCGTATACGACGCCGATGCGCGGACTCAACGCGGTCTGCAGCTGGCTGCTCGTCACGCCCTTCAGGCGGTTCTCGACCGACTGGTGGAAGCGATCCCAGCGCAGCCCGGCGAGGATTTTCCAGTGCGGCCCGAACGCCAGCGTGTCCTGCGCGTAGACGCCTTGCCCGTCGTCGCGCTCGAGCAGGTTGGTCGCGGTGCGCAGCGCGGGCGCCGGCTGGCCGTAGACCGGATCGAAGATGTCGATCGCATACGGCGCGGCGGCGCTCGGCGTCGAGCGCGCGACGAACTGGTCGTAGTTGAAGCGATACGCATCGACGCCCATCACGAGCGTGTGGCCGATGCCGCCGGTGCGGAACTTGCCGGTCGTTTCGATGCGGCCTTGCAGGTCGTTCGAGTGAAACGCGACTTGCCGGTAGCGGCGCCACAGCGTGCGCCCGTCCGGCTGCAGCGCGAACGCTTCGGAAGATCGTCCGGACAGGTCGGTGTCGCGCTGCGCGAAGCCGGCATTGATCGACCAGTTCGCATCGACACGATGCTCGAGCGTGAACTGGTGGCCCGTGTTGCGCACGTCGTAGTCGCCGTCGCGCGGCTCGCCGAGGAAGCGCGATGCCGGAATTGCGCCGAGCTGCCCGTTGACCGCGACCACGCCGCGATCGAGCGGCGCGCGCTGGCGCACGCTTTCGAACTCGTAGTGGAGCGTCGTGTCCGCGCCGATGTCCCACGTGAACGACGGTGCGAACAGGTAGCGTTTGCTCGACACCGTATCGCGGAAGCTGCCGTTGTTCTCGTTCATCGCGACGAAGCGGTAAGCCAGCGACTTGGTGATGGGCCCGGTCGAATCGAGCGTCTCGCGCAACGCGCCGTAGCTGCCGGCCGACACGCCGATGGTGTTCGAGCGCGCGAACTGCGGCTGCTTGGTCGTGTAGCTGATGAGCCCGCCCGGATCGCCGCGGCCGTACAGTGCGGACGCGGGCCCCTTGAGCACTTCCATGCGCTCGAGGTTGGCGGTGTCGCGCGGGACGCTCATCCCGCGGTTCCACGAGAAGCCGTTGACGAGGTAGTCGGTGCCGGACGTGTTGCCGTCTCCGGCAAACCCGCGCACCGCGTAGTTGTCCCACAGGCCGCCGAAGTTGTTCTGCCGTGCGACGCCCGCGACCCAGTCGTACAGGTCCTCGCCGCGCGTCGCGGCGACGGTCTGGGCCAGTTTCGCGTCGACGCTGCTGACCGCGAACGGGATTTCCATCACGTCCGTCTCGGTGCGCGTCGCGCTCGTCGATTCAGGCGCGCGAAACGGCGCGGTCGTGCGCTGCCCCGAGACCTCGATGGCGGGCAGCGACAACTCCTGCGCATCGGCGGCGCTCAGGCCGGCCGTGCCGACGACGATGGCCATCGGTGCGGCCGCCCAGTTCTTCCTGCTCATACCCCGTCCTTTGATGTGGTCTGCATTCGGGCAGGGCGGATGGCCGCGCGCCGACGTCTGTGTTCCAACCGGTACATTCGCGCCGAAATTTAATGCAAATGAGAGGCATTTGCAATCGTAAGTTGGTGGTGTTGCCGAGCGGGATGTGAAGCGGCCGGCAACGGGGCGTCGGCCGTCGGCGCTCGTATGGCCATCTATGTCGATAAATTCCGAATTGCGGGAATTTCGTAAAACCGACGCGAGGCGTGGCGAGCCGGGAGACAAGAGGTTTTCCCGGAAAATTCGGATATGAATCGGGTAAACGAGGATCGAATCGATCGTTTCCTCGGGCTCGCGCGGTATGCGCCGGGCCTGAAGGACTACATCCTGCAGATGCGTTTCAAGCCGATGCCGAGCTATACGCGGGGCGTCGTGCTGCCGGGGGCGCCGGGCGATGCGGTCGGCAGGATGATCGCGCAGCCCGACGTCGAAACGGCCGACGGCGTGCGCCGCAAGCTCGACGACGTGCTGGGCCCGTGGTTCTCGATCGTCGGCTGGCAATGCGATCCGCAGGCGTGCCTGAGCGACGACGATCGTGCGGACTGAGCGGCGCTGGGCGCGACGTTCGTGCAGGTCAGCCGTTCGCGCAGCGGGACCGGCCGCGCAGGGCGCGCGAAAGGCGCCCTTGTGCCGGTCAATCAGGCTCCGATTTCAGGCCGCCGTCGATCCATCGCGCTTCGGACGCGCGAAGATGCGCGCGGATGGCCGTCTGGGCCGCGATCGGGTCGCCGGCCTGCAGCGCGTGGAGCACGTCCTCGTGCTCCTGCACGGCGGCGGTCCAGGTCTGGGGATTCTCCGCGTGGCCGCGCATGGCCGCGGCGATCGGGTCGTGGCGGCTGTCGAACAGCTCGCCGACGAAGCGGGTGAGCACCGAATTGCCGGCGGCTTCCGCAATCAGCATATGGAACTGCCGGTCGGCTTCGACGGGCGATTTGCCGGCCTCCGCGAGCCGCTTCATGCGCTGCACCGTGCGGCGCAGGCGATCGAGCATCGCGGCCGTCATCCGCGCCGCGGCCAGCGCGGCGACGCTGCCTTCGATGGCCGCGCGTGCTTGCATCAGTTCCGACGGGCTGTCGCCGAGCGTGCCCATCGTGCCGACGTCGTCGGCCGCCGTGTCGCGCACATAAACGCCGGAGCCCATCCGGATCTCGATCTGGCCGCCGATTTCCAGCGCGATCAGCGCCTCTCGAAGCGACGGACGCGATACGCCGAGCGTCAGCGCCAGCTCGCGCTCGGGCGGCAGGCGTTCGCCGACCGCGAATTCGCCCTGGCGAATCAACGCGACGATCTGGGCCGCGACCGATTGGTAAAGCCGCTTGGGTTCTGTCGATTTCATCCGATGGATCTTGGTCAATGCGCTTTCCGCGCAAGCGCGCGTCGCAAAGTCTATCACGCTCGTCGTGTCGCCCTGGACGGCAGCCCGTTCGTGCGGATGTGCGGGTTTTCACTATTGGTAAGAGCGGATGTAGATATATAAATTGGCTTGACCAAAAGTGGGTGGATTGATGTAATTCATCGAAATTGGACTGACCAGACGAAAGCGAGGTCGGCCCTTCCCTAGGAGACGCAATGGCAATGCCTCGCAATCTGCCCGGTCAGGCCGCACAGGGCGAAGCGGACCGGGAGATCCTGCGCCTGGAGGGGATACGCAAGCGCTTCCCGGGCGTCCTCGCGCTCGACGGGATTCGCCTCGACCTGCGCCGCGGCGAGGTGCATGCGGTGTGCGGCGAAAACGGCGCGGGCAAGTCCACGCTGATGAAGATCATCAGCGGTCAGTACCTGCCCGACGAGGGCGTCGTCCACTATCTCGGCGCGCCGGTGCGGTTTCGTTCGGCCTCCGAAGCGCAGGCGGCCGGCATCGCGATCATCCACCAGGAACTCAATCTCGTGCCGCACCTGAGCGTGGCGGAGAACCTGTACCTCGCACGCGAGCCGCGGCGCGGACCGTTCGTCGACACGAAACGGCTCAATGCGGACGCGACACGCTGCATCGCGCGGATCGGCCTGAACGTCGCACCGACGACGAAGGTCGGCGTGCTGTCGATCGCGCAGCAACAGATGGTCGAAATCGCGAAGGCGCTGTCGCACGACGCGCGCGTGCTGATCATGGACGAGCCCACTTCGTCGCTGACGGAGTCGGAAACGGTGCAGCTCTTTCGCATCATCGAGGAACTGCGTGCCGACGGCGTGGCGATCCTGTACATCTCGCACCGGCTCGACGAAATGGCGCAGATCGTCGATCGCGTGACCGTGCTGCGCGACGGGCGCCACATCTCGACGGACGATTTCGCCGACGTGAGCATCGACGACATCGTCGCGCGCATGGTCGGGCGGACGCTCGACGACGCGTATCCGTCGCGGCAGTCGACGCCGACCGAAGAAGTGCTGCTCGACGTGCGGGAACTGCGCCGCGAAGGCGTGTTCGGGCCGGTGTCGTTCACGCTTCGCAAGGGCGAGATCCTGGGTTTTGCCGGACTGATGGGCGCCGGGCGCACCGAAGTCGCGCGCGCGATCTTCGGCGCGGACCGCCCGGACGGCGGCACGATCGAGCTGCACGGCCGGCCCGTGACGATCCGCTCGCCGCGCGAGGCGATCCACCACGGCATCGCGTATCTGTCGGAGGACCGCAAGAAGGAGGGGCTCGCGCTGCCGATGCCCGTCGCGGCGAACCTCACGCTCGCGAACGTGCGCGGCATCGCATCGCGCCTGGGCTTCCTGCGCTTCGACGACGAGCTCGACGTGGCGCGGCGCTACGTGCAGGACCTCGCGATTCGCACGCCGTCGGTGCAGCAGGTCGTGCGCAATCTGTCCGGCGGCAACCAGCAGAAGGTCGTCATCGGCAAATGGCTGTACCGCGGCTCGAAGATCCTGTTCTTCGACGAGCCGACGCGCGGCATCGACGTGGGCGCGAAATTCGCGATCTACGGGCTGATGGACCGGCTCGCCGCCGACGGCGTCGGCGTGGTGCTGATCAGTTCGGAACTGCCGGAGCTGCTCGGCATGACCGACCGGATCGCCGTTTTTCACGAAGGTCGATTGACCGCGTTTCTCGACACCCAACACACCAGTCAGGAGGAGATCATGCACTATGCGTCGGGGCGTCCCCATGCTTGAAATGACCTCGGATCGAAGCCAGGCCGACGAACGGGCGGCGCGACAGCGGCGGCGCGACCTTATCCAGAAGTTCGCTGCGCTGGGCAGCCTGGTCGTGCTCGTGTTCGCGTTTTCCGTATCGAGCGCGGCGTTCTTCTCGGTCGACAACCTGATGACCGTCGGCCTGCAGGTGACCTCCATCGCCTATCTCGGCGTGGCCGCCACGTGCGTGATCATCACCGGCGGCATCGACCTGTCGGTCGGCTCGGTGCTCGCGCTGGCCGGCGTCTCGTCCGCGTTGCTGGTCAAGGCGGGCGTGCCGGTGCCGGCGGCCATGGCGGCCGGGATCCTGGTCGGCGCGCTGTGCGGGTTCGTCAACGGCATGTGCGTGACGCGCATGGGCCTGCCGCCGTTCATCGCGACGCTCGGCATGATGCTCGTCGCGCGCGGCATCGCGCTCCAGATCACGGGCGCACGGCCGGTATCGGATCTCGGCGATGCGTTCGGCGCGCTGGGCAACGGCGCGCTGCTGCGCATCTCGCGCATCGGCGCGGACGGGTTCCCCGACACGACGTTTCCCGGCATTCCGTATCCGGTCGTGATCATGGTCGTGCTGTTCGTCGTGGTTTCCGTGCTGCTGTCGCGAACGTCGCTCGGCCGCCATATCCATGCGGTGGGGTCGAACGCGGAGGCGGCCCGGCTGTCGGGCGTGAACGTCCAGGGCGTGAAGCTCTTCACCTACGTGCTGTCCGGCGCGCTCGCCGGCGTGACCGGCTGCGTGCTGATGTCGCGGCTCGTCACCGGGCAGCCGAACGAGGGCGTCATGTACGAACTCGACGCCATCGCCAGTTCGGTCATCGGCGGCACGTCGCTGATGGGCGGCGTCGGGACGATTTCCGGCACGGCGATCGGCGCGTTCGTGATCGGCGTGCTGCGCAACGGCCTGAACATGAACGGCGTATCGAGCTTCATCCAGCAGATCATCATCGGCGTCGTGATCCTGGGCACGGTCTGGATCGACCAGTTGCGCAATCGCCGGCCCTGACCGGCAGCAGTTCCCACCAACGAGAAGCGGAGCGAGACATGAACAAATCCATCCTGCTGGCAGCATCGGCATGCCTGTTCGCGGCATGCAACAGCGGTGCGTACGCGGCGGGCGGCGAGATCGCCGTGATCGTCAAGACGGTCAACTCGAACTACTGGCAGAACGTGCAGAAAGGCGCGAAGGCGGCGCTCGACGGCGCCAAGGGCTACACGATGACGTTCCAGGGGCCCGCGGCCGAGTCCGACATCAGCGGGCAGGTCAACATGGTCGACAACGCGGTCACGCGTCATGTGGCGGGCATCGTGCTCGCACCGTCCGATCCCGATGCGCTCGTGCCCGCGATCAAGAAGGCGTGGGAAGCGCACATTCCGGTCGTGCTGATCGACTCGGCGATCTCGGACGCCGGCAAGCCGTATTACCAGGCATTCCTGTCGACCGACAACGAGAAGGCGGGCGCGCTGTGCGCGAAGGCGCTGATCGACCGCGTCGGGCAGTCCGGCAAGATCGCGATCATGTCGTACGTGCCGGGCGCGGGTTCCGAAGTCAGCCGCGTCGGCGGGTTCCGCAAGTACATCGCGAGCCATTCGAAGCTGCAGATCGTCGGCCCGTACTACTCGCAGTCGCAAATGGCGAACGCGCTGAACCAGACGACCGACGTGCTGTCGGCGAACCCCGACCTGAAGGGCATCTTCGGCGCGAACGAGCCGACCGCGGTCGGGATGGGCCGGGCGCTGAAGCAGTCGGGCAAGGCGGGCAAGGTGGTGGCGATCGGGTTCGACGGCAACGAGGATCTGCAGGGCTTCGTGCGCGACGGCACGGTGCAGGCGATCGCCGTGCAGGGCTCGTGGCAGATGGGGAACCAGGGCGTGCGCACGGCGCTCGACGTCGTCGAACGCAAGCCGGCGCCGAAGCTGATCGATACCGGCGTCGTGATGGTCGACAAGCAGAACCTCGATTCGGAGGCGGCCAGGAACGTCCTGTACTGAGCGGCCGCGCAAGCCGCCCGAGCGCGGGCGGCGGCTGCCGGCCATGCTTCTTTCCCGCACCCTGTCACGACTCATGAATGCAAACGATACGCGCGCATTGCCGCGCAGCGGGCTGACGGTGTCCGCGCTCGGCCTCGGCTGCTCGCAGCTCGGCGGCCTTTATCGCCCGATGTCGGCCGCCGACGCCGGCTCGCTCGTCGACGCCGCGTGGGCCGCCGGCCTGCGCTACTTCGACACCGCGCCGTATTACGGCTACACGCTGTCCGAGCGGCGCGTGGGTGCGGGGCTCGCCCCGCGCGAGCGCGGCGCGTTCACGCTCAGCACGAAGGTCGGGCGCTTGATGCGCGCCGACGCCAGCGTGCGCCCGGGCGACGACGGCTGGGCCGAGCCGCTGCCGTTCCGGCCGGTCTACGACTACAGCTACGACGGCATCATGCGGTCGCACGACGACAGCCGGCAGCGGCTCGGGCTCGCGCGGATCGACATTCTGTACGTGCACGACATCGGCGCGATGACGCACGGCGATCGTCACGCGCACTACTGGGAACAGCTGACCCGCGGCGGCGGGTTTCGCGCGCTGGACGCGCTGCGTGCGGGCGGCGAGATCGGCGGGTTCGGTCTCGGCGTGAACGAATGGGAAGTCGCCGCCGCTGCGCTGAACGAAGCGGCGCTCGATGCCGTGCTGCTGGCCGGCCGCTACACGCTGCTCGAACAGACGGCGCTCGAACCGTTGCTCGACGCGTGCGGCCGCGCGGGGACGGGCATCGTGGTCGGCGGCGTGTTCAATTCCGGTGTGCTGGCCGGCAACGGCAAGTTCAACTATGCGGACGCAAGCGCCGACGTGATCGACAAGGCCATGCGGCTCGGCATGCTGTGCAAGCGCTTCGACGTCCCGCTGCCCGCTGCCGCGCTGCAGTTTCCGTTCGGCCATCCGGCGGTCGTGTCGTGCGTGGTCGGCGCGCGCAGCGTGGCCCAGCTGCAACAGAACATCGCATGGTTCGAGCGCCCCGTGCCGGCCGAACTGTGGGCCGCGCTGTGCGACGAAGGGCTGATCGCGGCGCGCGCGCCGGTGCCGGGAGCGCGCGCATGACGGCACGCATCGACGCACATCAGCACTACTGGCGGATCGGCGCGCGGGCCGGCTGCTGGCCGCCGGCCGAACTCGATGCGATTCACCGCGATTTCGGCCCCGCCGATCTGGCGCCGCTGCTCGACGCGGCGCGCATCGACCGCACCGTGCTCGTGCAATCGCTGCCGAGCGACGCCGACACGCGCTTCCTGCTCGATCTCGCGGACGACACCCCGACGGTCGGCGCGGTGGTCGGCTGGGTCGACCTGAAGGCCGCCGACGCGCCGGCGCGGATCGCGGCCTTCGCGTCGGCGCCGAAGGCGCGCGGGTTGCGCCCGATGCTGCAGGATCTGCCCGACGATGCGTGGATCGACGATCCGGTGCTCGATCGCGCGGTCGCTGCGATGCTCGAGCATGCGCTGCGTTTCGATGCGCTGGTGATGCCGCGCCATCTCGATGCGCTGCATGCGTTCGCGCGGCGCCACCCGGATCTGCAGATCGTGATCGACCACGGCGCGAAGCCGTTCATCGAACGCGGCGAGCTGCAGCCGTGGCTGTCGGCGATGCGCCGCCTCGCGAGCCTGCCGAACCTGCACTGCAAGCTGTCCGGCCTGTGGACCGAGGCCGGGCCGTCGGCCGGCCCGGATGCCGTGCGAGCGCGCACGCGGCCTTATGTGCATGCGCTGGCCGACCTGTTCGGGCCGGCGCGACTGATGTGGGGCAGCGACTGGCCGGTGCTGCGTGTCGCGTCGGCGTGCGGCGGCTACGGCGACTGGCTGGCCGCGTGCGAGGACGACTGCGCGCAGTTGCTCGGCTCCGCGGCGCTTGCCGACCTGTTCGGCGGCAACGCGCGCCGCTTCTACCGGATCGACGCCGCGCGCGGCGGTGCATGACGTCGTGAAGGCGCTCGTCGAATGCTGATCCGCCATTCGCGAGTCGCGACTCGCGGCGGCGTGCGGCCGCCCGCGCAATCGGACTGCGAACGAGAACCCGCGATGCAAACCCTGATGCGCGAACCGGCGGGCGGCGCCGTTCCACGGATCGATGCCTGCTGCCGGTTATGACGCCGACAGCGTGATCGACACGCCCGTCGCCGTATAGACCGGCGTTGCCTTGAAGCCGTCGACCGTCACCGTCGAGAACTTCGCTGCGCCTGCTGCCGCGTCGATCAGTGCGATGGTGTCGCCGGCTTTCGGCGCATAGCCGTTCACGAACTTCACGTGCAGCGTGCCTCCCGCGACGGTGAACGCACCGCCCACGTGCAGGCGTCCGCCGCCGTTGCCGTCGATGTCGAGTTCGAGCGTCGTGTTGTCGAGCTGCGTGTAGCGGGTCGCGATCGTGACGGGCGCGCCGGCCGCGATCCGGATGCCGCCGCCGGAGCCGACATACACGTCGCCGTTGCCGAACGCCATCGTGGAAGCGGCGGCGAGCGTGCCGCCGCTGACCTGCGTGCCGCCCGTATAGCTGTTGTTGCCCGCCAGCGTCAGCGTGCCGCTGCCTTGCAGCGTCAGCTTGCCGGCGCCTGCGATGTCGTTGCGCCACAGGTCGGCGGCGTTGAGGCCGCCCTTCGACGCATCCATCGCGACGGTCACGTTGCCGTTGAGGGCGCCGTAGCCGTCGGCGGCGGCGAACAGGTTCAGCCGGCCCCAGCCTTCCGCATCGTCCATCACCGGGTAGCCGGACGGCAGTTCGGTGGTCTTCAGCACGACGCGCCGCTGGTCCGCGCCCAGGTACGGGAAGCGCGTCTGCAGCAGGATCTCTGCGCCCTTCGGCACGACCGGCGGCGCGCCGGTCGCGTCGATCGCGCCGAAGCCGTACGTCATGCGGCGCGTGAACGCCGCCTTGTTTGCCGCGTAGTCGGCGAACCGGTCGGTCGCCGTCGTGCCCGAGCGCGCGAATGCGGCGAAGGTCGCATCGGTGGTGCCGGTGAGCTGCTGCAGCGTCTGGTGCGCCTGGCCGTACGCGGCCTGCGCATCGCTCGCGTATGCGGCGAGGTTGGCCGCGCTGACGGCCAGCGCGAGCATGCGGCCGCCGATCACGTCGAGCGGCGAGTGCATGCCGGCGAGGATCCGGTTCTCGCCGAGCTCGAGGCCGCGGCCGACCATTTCCTGGAAGCGCTCGGGCACGAGCCACGCCATCGTCACGGCATCGCGCATCGCTTCGGCCTGGTGGCCGCTGATGAAGCCGCCGTCGGTCGCCGGCGTCGCGCTTTCCGCGGGCACGAGCGTGGGCGCGACGACGACGCTCGAGCTCCAGCGGTACGGCCGCGCGTACTTGTAAAAGCGCTTCGCGGGTTCGGTCGACGCGTTGTTGCCCATTTCGTTGAGCAGGTCGACGACTTTCCCGAAACTCGCGTTGCCGCTGCTGCCCACGCCGACGTTGTTGCCGGTGTCGTTGTACAGCACGGTCGTGGCGTCGGCCGGCACGCCGGTGATGCTGGTCGTCTGCTGGGCGGCGGTGCGCCATGCCGCGGTGAGCGGGCCCATGCCGTCCGTCACGCTGTAGCCCTTGCCGCGCCGGTCGTCGTAATAGGCTGCGTCGGCTTGCTGCGGCGTGCGCGCGGTCGTCGCGTTGACCACGTATTGCACGTTCGCCGACAGCACCGCGTCGTTCAGGCTCGTGCCGCACGGCGTGCCGCTACCGGGCAGCCCCGTGCAGGTGGAAGGGGAGATGGCCGGAAACGCGCCGTTGGCCGGCGCGGTCACGCCCGCATCGACGAGCATCGTCGACGGCTGCCACAAGTCGAGGAAGCGGCTCACCACGCGCACGGCGGCGTTGGTCGATAGCGTTGCATAACGAGCGTCGCCGCGCTGGTTGGTCGCGACGTTGTCGACGAACGCGGGCACGCTCGGAACGGGCGCGCTGTCGACGAAGCCGGGGTCGGCCGGCGGCGCCGGGACCGCGGCGTTCGTCGAGCTCGTTGCGACGACATCGTCGCCGCCGCCGCAGGCAGCCAGTAGGATCGCGGTCGACAGCGCTGCGACGTGCAGCGGGAGACGGCTCGGTGACGCAAGCATGCAAACTCCATCCTGAGGGTAGAAGACGGAGCATTGTGGTGGCCGATCGTGACGCGACGGTTACGAAACCGCTTCACGTCATTCGGCACGATCGAGCGCGTCCCGCTTTCGGGGAATGACGTTTAGTCTGCTTTCCTAAACGGGACGGATATCGGAAGCAACGTGTGTGTCAGCAACGGTGCGATGCCGGCGAGGTCGCCGCCGGCGATGCGCTGCGCGATGTCGCTGAGCGTGGCCGGCTCCGTGCCGAGCGAACGGGTCAGCCCTCGCGCGATGATGACGCCCGCCGCCACCGCGCCCGCAGTCGACCGCAATGGCCCTCAAGCCGATTGCGCAAGCGATCCCGTGTCGCCGCGGCACACGCGGTTTCTACCGTGGCGCTTCGCCGTATACAACGCGAGGTCTGCCTGATGCGTGAGCATGTCGATGGACGTCGGGCGTGCGCGATGCCCGGTCGCGTATCCGATGCTCACTGTAAAAGCCGGAACCGTCTCGGCGAATCCGGCGAGCTGGTTGCGTTCCACTTCGGCGCGAATGGCCTCGGCGACCTTCGCGGCGCCGCTTTCATCCGTATCCGGCAGCACCGCGACGAACTCTTCGCCGCCGTAGCGCGCGGCGATGTCGGCGCGCCGCCGCGTGTGAGTCCGGATGCATTCGGCCAGGAATCTCAGTGCCGTGTCACCCTGCGCATGCCCGTATCTGTCGTTGTACTGCTTGAAGTGGTCGGCATCGATGAACAGCACCGACAGGCTGCCTTCATTGCTGCGCTGGAGTCGCTTCCATTCGTCGACCAGCGCGACGTCGAGCGCCCGGCGGTTGTTCAGGCCCGTCAGCGGATCGGTGCGGGTGAGATCGGTCAGCAAGGTCTGCTTGCGAAGATTGTCCCGCAATGCGAATGCGAGCAGCCAGACGACCGCGCAGAAGAACGCGCAGATGAACGAGGCCGACACGCCGACCGACCATGACATACGAGTGAAGCCGGCCAGCACGTCGCGCTCGGCAGGGGCGACGACGGCAATCAGCGGGGTGCCGGGCACCCGCTGGAACGTATAGAGCCGCAAGGTTCCGTCGATGCGCGAGTAGGCCGCATAGAACCCCGACTCCTGGTTCAGCATGCGATCGAAGACCTTCGATCGGCTCAGGCGGACCATCTGGTGGTCGCTCAGCGGCGGATTTCTGGCCAGGATGGTGCCGTCCGTGCGCAGGATCGCGCTGATGCCGTTCGGCCCGACGTTCAGCCGGGCAAGCAGCTGATCGAAGTACGCGAGGTCGATGGCGACAACCGCGATCCCGTTGAATGTGTGGTCCGGCCGTTCGACGCGCCGGGACAGCGCGATGGACTTCGTGCCGTTGCGCGAGCGCGCGCGATAGGCCTCGGATACGTAAAGGCCGACGTTCGCCGCGTCGCGATGGACCTTGAAGTAGTCTCGATCGCCGAAGTCCCAATGGTGAGTCGGGCCGCAACACCCGTCGATCAGGCGGCCGTTCTGGTCTGTCACGCCCATTCCGGTCACGTATTGCGCGGCCGCGCGCTGGAACAGCAGATCGTGCCGAAGCCCGGCGTCCATGTGCCTGACTTCCGGTTTGCCGAGATCGGATGCGAGTGCGATCAGTGCGTTGTTGGACGTTTCGACGGTCCGCGCGATCTCGCTGACCAGCACGGCGGCGACGTTGCGCGAAGTCTCGTGCGCGTGCTCGACGACGCCGCTTCTCATGGCCCACAGCGTCATCGCGCTGATGCTCAGCGCGGCGAGCGACATCAGTGTGCCGAGCGCGCCGACGACAAGATGGTTTCGTCCCGCCCGGTCGGCGATTTTCTCGATGCAAGTGGATGCGGACATGCTCGCGCTCGTGGGGGAAGCCAGGTGCGATGACCGAGGCTGCGCTGAAATCCGGGTTAACGGCAGGTAAGCGAGGAAATCGAGGTCTGCATGCGAAACGAATCGGCGCGGCGTTGCCGCAAACGTGTGCGGCCGCCGCGCCGGTCGAGTTGAAGCCGATCCGTCAGGCGGGCGCTCCGGATTCGTCGACGAGCCGCCCGAGCCGTACGACGGTGACGCCGCGCCGCAATTGCCGCAGCGGCGGCATCACGAGCACGCAGTCGGCATGCGATGCCGCGACGGGGACGTCGTTCGACCCATCGCGTTCGGGCCGGCCTCGCGGGACGCGAAGCGGCAGACGCGGTCGGCACCGGTATCGTTCGCGCGATGCGGCGCAAGGCCGGGAAGCGAAACGTCGGCCGTCATCGCGGCGTGCCGTGCATCGAGCGTGCAACGCGGCGCCGCGGAATCAGTCGAGCCCGCCCTGGCACAGGTACTTGATCGACAGGTAGTCGTCGAGGCCGTAGCGCGAGCCTTCGCGGCCGTAACCCGATTCCTTCACGCCGCCGAACGGCGCGGCTTCGCTCGCGAGCGCACCTTCGTTGATCCCGACGATACCCGTTTCGAGCCGCGCCGACACGCGCGCGATGCGCCGCACGTCCTGCGTGTAGAAATACGCGGCGAGCCCGAACGGCGTGTCGTTCGCGGCGCCGACGGCTTCATCCTCGGTATCGAACCGGAACAGCGCGGCGACCGGCCCGAAGGTTTCCTCGCAGGTCAGCTGCATGTCGGCGGTGGCGTCGGCGAGCACCGTCGGCGCGTAATAGTGCGGACCGAGCTCGACCAGGCGCTTGCCGCCCGTGAGCACGCGCGCGCCGCGCTCGATCGCGTCGCCGACGTGGCGCGCGATCTTGTCGACCGCGCGTGCGTTGATCATCGGGCCGATCTGCGCGGCCGGATCGGTCGCCGGCGCGACCTTCAGCGCGGCAACGCGTGCTGCGAGCTTCGCGGCGAATGCATCGTAGACGCCGGCCTGCACGTACACGCGGTTCGGCGACACGCAGGTCTGGCCGCCGTTGCGGAACTTGGCGGCCATCAGCCCGTCGACGGCGGCGTCGAGTTCGGCATCGTCGAACACGATGAACGGCGCATTGCCGCCGAGCTCGAGCGACAGCTTCTTGAGCGTTGCGGCCGATTCGCGTGCGAGCAGCTTGCCGACGGGCGTCGATCCCGTAAACGTGATCTTGCGCACGCGGCCGTCGGCGAGCCAGTCGGCCACCGCGTCGATGCCGTGCTCGCGCGATGCGGCGATCATGTTCAGCACACCGGGCGGCACGCCGGCTTCCTGCGCGAGCAACGCCAGCGCGAGTGCCGTGAGCGGCGTGTCCTCGGCCGGCTTCGCGACGACCGTGCAGCCGGCCGCGAGCGCGGGCGCGATCTTGCGCGCGATCATCGCGAGCGGGAAATTCCACGGCGTGATCGCGGCGACGACGCCGATCGGCTCCTTGACCGCACTCAGCCGCTTGCCGCGCTGCTGCTGCGGAATCAGGTCGCCGTAGGTGCGGGTCGCTTCCTCGGCAAACCACAGCACATACGACGCGCCATACGCGACTTCGCCGCGCGCTTCGGCGAGCGGCTTGCCCTGTTCGCGCGACATCAGTTTCGCGAGATCGTCGGTGTGCGCGACGATCGCCGCATGCCATGCGCGCAGGATCGCCGCGCGTTCGCGGGCCGGCGTCGCGCGCCACGCGGGCAGCGCGCGCACGGCCGCGTCGGTCGCGGCACGTGCGTCGGCCGCACCGCTGTCGGGCACGTCGGCCACGCGCTCGAGCGTTGCCGGATCGGTGATCGTGAAGCGACGGCCGTCGAGCGCGTCGCGCCACGCGCCGTCGATCAGGTTTGCACTGCGAACGAGTTCGGTGCGGGAGAGGGTAAGTGACATGGCAGATCCTTGGATGAGGGCGGCCCGACGGCGGCAGGCGGGCGCGTCGCGACGACGCGCGTACGGCGTGGCCGCCGCCCGCCGCTCGTCAGTGCCGTTCGCCGAACAGCGATTCGAGCGGATAGTGCCGCTTGACGAACGGCGACTTGATGATCACGTAGCTGAAATACTTCTCGATGCCGATGTTCTGCTCGAGCAGCCCTTCGACGATCGTCTGGTAGTGGCTCACGCTGCGCGTGACGAACTTGAGCAGATAGTCGTAGCCGCCGCTCGCGAGATGGCACTCGACGATCTCGTCGACATCGCGGATCGCTGCGACGAACCGGTCGAAGTCCTCGCGTCGGTGGTCGGCGAGCGTGACCTCGGTAAACACCACCTGCACGTCGCCGAGCTTCTCGAGCTGGATGTGCGCGCCGTACCCGGCGATGTAGCCGGCTTTTTCGAGCCGCTTCACGCGGATCAGGCACGGGCTCGGCGACAGCCCGACCGCATCGGCCAGTTCGACGTTGGTCATGCGCCCGCGCTTCTGCAACTGGGAAAGAATGCGCAGGTCGATCCGGTCTAGCTTGCTGTCCGTCATGTTCGCGTGAGAAGGCAGAAATGGAATGTCCGGTTACTTTAGAGTCGAACGGTAGCCGCCACAAGTCCGGCTTTCCCTCGCCCGCTTCATGCCCGCGTCACGCCGGCTGCGCGTGGGCGGCGTCGAGCGCGCGCTGCACGCCCGCGTCGGCCAGCACGTCGTCGAGCGTCTTGCGCACGCGTTCGAACATCAGGTCGAACTCGCCCGCGGTGAAGCTCAGCGCCGGCGCGAAACCGAGCACGGCGTCGCCGAATGCGCGGAACACCACGCCGTTCGCGTACGCGGCGGCGGCGATCTTGTCGGGCAGGTTCAGCGCCGGGTCGATGCGCGTCTTGCGTGCCTTGTCGGCCACCAGCTCGAGCGCGCCGAGCAGGCCGACCGAACGGGCGTCGCCGACGAGCGGATGCGCGCGCAGCGCATCGAGCCCCGCGGCGAAACGCGGCGCCATCGCCTGGCCGTTCGCGAGCAGCCCGCCTTCGTGATAGAGCTTCAGCACTTCGAGGCCGATCGCGGCGCTGACCGGATGCGCGGAATACGTGTGGCCGTGCCCGACCACGGCGGTGTCGGCGCGGCTGCCCGCGATCCCTTCGTAGATTTCGTCGGACATCAGCACCGCGCCCATCGGCGCATAACCGGCCGTCAGCCCTTTCGCGACGGTCATCAAGTCCGGATCGACCTGCTCGGTCTCGCACGCGAACAGCGGGCCCGTGCGGCCGAAGCCGGTAATCACCTCGTCGGCGACGAACAGGATGCCGAGGCGCCGGCATGCGTCGCGCATCGCCTTCAGCCAGCCCGCGGGCGGCACGATCACGCCGCCGGAGCCCTGCACCGGCTCGCAGAAGAATGCCGCGACGTTGTCCGCGCCGAGTTCCGCGACCTTCGCTTCGAGGGCGGCGACGGACGCGGCGATCAGCGCCTGCGGATCGTCGCCGAGCGGGTGGCGATACGGGTAGGGCGACGGAATGTGGTGCTGGTCGGCGCGCGGCAGATCGAAATGGCGATGGAACGCGGGCAATGCGGTGAGCCCGGCGCCGAGCGACGACGAGCCGTGATAGCCGCGCTCGAGCGCGATCATGTGCTTCTTCGACGGGCGGCCGGTCGCGTTGAAATAGTGCGTGATGAAGCGCACCGCGGAATCGACGGCGTCCGAGCCGCCGAGCGTGAAGTACACGCGGTTCAGCGACGCGGGCGCGAGCGCCGCGAGCCGCTCGGCAAGCTCGATCGCGGGCTGCGATCCGAAATGGAAATAGCCGGTCGCATACGGCAGCTTCGCCATCTGGTCGGCCGCGGCCTTCACGATGCTGTCGCGGCCGTAGCCGACGTTCACGCACCACAGGCCGGAAAACGCATCGAGCAGCGTGTGGCCTTGCGCATCGCGCAGGAACACGCCGTCGGCGGAGTCGAGCACGGTGACGCCGCGCGTCTCGTGCGTACGGTAATTGACGACCGGATGAATCAGGTGTTGGCGATCGGCTTCGATCAGCGCGGAGTAGGTCATGGCAGGGCGGGACTCTCGTCGGGTGTCAGCGTGAGTTCATGCTACCGGGCGGGAAATCCGCACGCGTCTTCAATTTGTCGCTTGAAACGTATGGATACGGCGTTTGCACGGGGCGCTTCGGCATTTTCTGCTGCGCGCCCCGCCGGGCCGGGCGCGCGCGTCAGTAACCGCGCATGCGATCGACGACGCCGATCATCGGCTGGCCCGCGCGATGGCGCGCGAGGTTCGCGAGCACGGCATCGACCGCGGTATCGGGCCGCGTCGCGCTCGCGATGTGCGGCGTGATCCGGATGCGCGGATGGGCCCAGAACGGGTGTCCGGCCGGCAAAGGTTCGGGGTCCGTCACGTCGAGGATCGCGCTGTCGAGGCGGCCGCTGTCGAGCGCGGCGAGCAGCGCGGCCGCGTCGAGCTGCGGGCCGCGACCGGCCTGCACGAGCGATGCGCCGGCCGGCAGCACGTCGAACACGCGCGCGCCGAGCAGGCCGCGCGTGCTGTCGGTGAGCGGCAGCAGGCAGATCAGGATGTCGGTGCGGGCCAGGAACGCATCGAGCGCCGCGTCGCCCGCGTAACAGTCGATGCCGTCGAGCGTGCGCGGCGTGCGGCTCCAGCCGGCGCACGGGAAGCCGAAACGCCGCAGCGTGTCGAGCACGGCCTGCCCGAGCGTGCCGAGCCCGAGCACGCCGACGCGGCGGGAGGCGGCCGCGCGCACCGGCCGCTCGTGCCATGCCTGCGCGCGTTGCTGCGCCGCGTAGTCGAACAGGTCGCGATGGATCGTCAGCACGGCCTGCGTCACATACTCGACCATGCCGTCGACGATGCCGGGCTCGATCATTCGCACGACCGGAATGTGCGCGGGCACGCGCGACAGGTCGAATTGATCGATGCCGGCGCCGACCGAAAACACGATCTCGAGGTTCGGCAGCAGCGCGACCGGATCGTCGGGCGGCTGCCACGCGGCGAGGTAGCGCACCGCGCGCGGATCGCCGATGTCCGGCCAGATCCGGAACGCGAGATCGGGCGCCTGTTGCGCGAAGCGCTGCGCCCATTGTGCGCCGCGCACCGGGTCGGCCTTGTAGAGGAAGCTCATCGTGCGTGCCGCTCAGCCGAGCGCCTGGTTGACGATGGCGAACGCGCGCAGCGCCGGATCGCGCGCGGGCGCCGCACCGCGCGCCATCGCGACGACGGTATCGACGCGCGGCAGGCCGAGCCCCTGCAGCCAGTCCGACAGCCCGCTGTCACCGGGCACGTCGATGCGCACGAACATGCCTTCGTGCAGCGCGAGCCAGTGGCTGATCAGCGCCTGCGCGCGCAGCGCGTCCGGTGCGATCACCGGGCCGATCGCGTGGCCGCGGCCGAAACGGCGAAACAGCGCGAAGCCGAGCAGTTCGCCGTCGCGATCGAGCGCGATCCCGTTGGCGACGCCGAGCAGCGCATCGACCACCGCATCGCGCGGGTAGCCGGCCGCGCGCGTGGCGAGCGCCGCGAGTCGCGGGCCGTCGTTGGTGCCGAGCGGCCGCAGCCGCTCGCCGGGCGGCAGCGAAATCAGCGGCGGCTGGAACGCGGCGCCCTGGTGCTGGTCGATCGTGCCGATCGCACCGAATCCGAACTTCACGTAGAGCGGCTCGCCGGCCGGCGTCGCATGCAGGAACACGGTCCGCGGGCCGAGGCTGTCGACGACGCGCGCGAGCAGTTCGCGGCCGATGCCGCGGCCCTGGCGCTCGGGCGACACGATCACCATGCCGAGCGATGCGTGCGACTCGCCGAAGCGCCAGCCGAGCGCGGTGCCGACGACACCGGATTCGTCTTCGGCGACGAAGCCGCTCCCGAGCTGGAGCGCGAAGCGCCAGTCGTCGAGCCGGTGCGGCCACTTGACCGCCTCCGACAGCCGGTGTGCGGCGGGCAGGTCGGTTTCGGCGAACGGGCGATAGGTAAGCGTGCGGGAAGTATTGAGGTCGGACACGCCGGACTCCGGATGGGTAGGAATGACATCTCGACTCTGCCAGCGGCACAGCGGCGCGGATAGGACGATTCGCCTGTTTTCCGGCGGCAGCGGCCGCTCGCGTCAGATCGACGCAAACCCGCTCGATCGGCGCGAACGAACACGCGTATCGTGCCGGCGCGCGCTGCCGATCCGGCAACTCCTGCTGTGGGAATGCCACTACGATGAAGGCACGGTGTCGCTGCCGCTTGCCGGCGAGGCTCGCCGGATCGTGCCGCACATCGTGCTGCACGATCCGTGCAACTCGCGGCGATTGTGCGTTTTGGGCGGCGCCGAACGATGTGCGAACGACTTTTTGCCCTGATTCAATTTCGTTGAACCCAGCCCGTCCCCGGCCCTGCCGGGGCTTCACACCGACAGGACGTCACCATGATCCAATTTGAACCGAAGTACATCACGTTCGACTGCTATGGCACGCTGACCCGTTTCCAGATGGCGGAGCTTGCGCGCGAGATTTACGCGGATCGGCTGTCGCCGGTCGCGATGGAGGACTTCGTGCGCGCGTTCGCCGCGTATCGGCTCGACGAGGTGCTCGGCGCCTGGAAGCCGTACCGCGACGTCCTCGTCAACGCGATCCGTCGCACCTGCGCGCGGATCGGCGTGACGTTCGACGAAGCCGAGGCCGAGCGTTTCTATCATGCGGTTCCGACCTGGGGCCCGCATCCGGACGTGCCGGCCGGCCTGTCGCGGCTCGCGAAGAAGTACAAGCTGGTGATCCTGTCGAACGCAATGGACGACCAGATCATGAGCAACGTCGACAAGCTCGGCGCGCCGTTCCATGCGGTGTTCACCGCGCAGCAGGCGCAGTCGTACAAGCCGCGGATGCAGGGCTTCGAATACATGTTCGGCAAGCTCGGCTGCAAGCCCGAGGACGTGCTGCACGTGTCGTCGAGCCTGCGCTACGACCTGATGACGGCCGAGGATCTCGGCATCAAGCACAAGGCGTTCGTCAATCGCGGCCACGAGCCCGGCACGCCGTTCTACAACTACTACGAGGTGTCCGACATCGGCCATCTCGCGACGCAGCTCGGCCTGTAAGCGCCGCGCCGGCTGCGCGCGAAGGTGCCGTGCGACGCGCAGCCACCCGGGCACACCCGGGGCGAATCCAGGAGCGGCCGGCCCGGCCGCTTCGTCGTGCGCGTACGATCGGCGCACGAAACAAGGGTAATTACCGATGCGATGACGTTCAAGGTAGAGCCGCCAGCGCCGATATATGTACCGAATGGTTAATATCGCGAGGCTCCCGCATGAAGTTGTCCACGAAACTGCTGATGCTCGTCGCGGCTGCGCTGCTCGGCGTCGTATTGCTCGCCGCGATGTCGCTGCAGACGCTGCGCGGCGCGCTGATCGACAGCCGTCGCGAAGAGATCGTCATTCTCTTGACGAAGGCCGAACATCTGGTCAATTCGTACCGCGCGTTGCAGGCGAGCGGTACGCTCACCGCGGATCAGGCCCAGCAGCAGGCAAAAGCCGCGCTGTCGGCGCTCAACGCGGATACGAAAAGCTACTACTGGGTCACGACTGCCGACGGCGTCAACCTGGTTCATCCGAACGCGAAGTTCGTCGGCACGCGGGCCAAGGGCAACCGCACGACCGGCGGCCTGACCGATAGCGAGGCTTACCGTGCCGGGATGGCGCAGGCGCATTTCGCGCTCGTCGACGTGCTGGTCAAGCGCAGCCCCGACGCGGATGCGGTGCCGAAACTGCAGGGCGTGGTCGCCATTCCGGACTGGAACTGGTGGATCGGCACGGGATTCTTTTACGACGATATCGACGCGGCCTTCACCCGGCTCGCGATGGTGCTGGGCGCCATCGCGCTCGTCATCGCCGCGACGCTGGCGGCAATCGCATGGGGCGTCCTGCGCAGCGTCAGGCGCACGCTGGGCGGCGAGCCGGCGCACGCGACGCACATCGCGGCGCGCATCGCCGCCGGAGAACTGGACGTCGAGTTCGATGCGGCCAAGGCCGCGCCGGGCAGCCTGCTCGCGGCGCTCGGCGAAATGAAGGCGCGCCTGACCGAGACGATCGCCGAAATCCAGACCACGACCCACTCGATCGCCGTCGGCACCGGCGAGATCGCGCAAGGCAACCTGGACCTGTCGCAACGCACGGAGGAACAGGCCGCGTCGCTGCAGGAAACGGCCGCCAGCATGGAACAGATCACGTCGACGGTCAGACAGAATGCCGAGAATGCGCGTCAGGCCAACGCGCTCGTCACCACGGCCAAGGAGGCGACCGAACTCGGCGGTGCCGCCGTGCAGGAGGTCGTCGAAACGATGCGGCAGATTTCCGAAGAGTCGGTGCGGATCGCCGACATTACCGTCGTGATCGAAAGCATCGCGTTCCAGACCAACATTCTTGCGCTCAACGCCGCGGTCGAAGCGGCGCGAGCCGGCGAGGAAGGGCGCGGGTTCGCGGTCGTGGCCTCGGAGGTCCGCTCGCTTGCCCAGCGCAGCGCCGCGGCGGCGAAGGACATCAAGGGGCTGATCGAGGTGTCGGTCGAGAAGGTCGGCAGCGGCAGCCGGCTTGTCGAGGCGGCGGGGGTGCGCATGACGGAGATCGTCCGGTCGATCGACCGGGTCGCCGACATCATGGGCGAGATCTCCACGGCCTCCGCCGAGCAAAGCACCGGCATCGAACAGGTGGGCAAGGCGGTGTCGCAAATGGACGAAGTCACGCAGCAGAACGCCGCGCTCGTGGAGCAGGCTGCCGCGGCCGCTTCCTCGCTGGATGAACAGGCGGCACGGTTGAGGTCCGCGGTGGCGGTGTTCCGGCTGGCCGGCTGAGCGGCCTGCCCGGGGGAGAAACCGGGCGCGGCGCGCATGCGCGGCCCGCCCGCGTCAGAAGATCACATACATCTTGCGCATCGTCTCGCGCACGTCCCACAGCCCTTCGGTGTTCGCGGCGAAGAACAGCGTGTCGCCCGCGCCGAACTCGATCGCTTCCTCGCCATCCGGCGCGAACGTGCCGGCTCCGGCGGGGAAATGCATCACCTCCGCTTCCTTCACTCCGCGCCGGTAAGTGCCCGGCGTGCATTCGAACACGCCGGTGTCGAACGCCTCGCTGCCCGGGATCACGACCTGCCGCCTCGACACGCGGGCGCGCCCGGTGCCGGGCAATCCGGCCGTGCCCCGGTCTTCGGGCAAGTCGGTGTCGAAGCAGCGGGAAATCTTCTGAACTTTCATGCGCGGGTGTCCTCGCGGTGGTGGGAAATCGCCCCGGCGCGGCGGCTGCGAGGGCGGCTCACGGTCGCACGCGCGCGCGGCCGGCGCCCGGGGCATTTCGCTCGTTTCGACCCGCGCCGGCCCGCGAGCGTGCAATCGACGCAAAACATGCGGTTTGGGGCCGTCGAACGCGTTTCGGATGCCGAACGGGCAATTTTGTCGGTGCAATCTGCGGCGGCCGTCGCTTTACGATTTTGTTTGTCACGCATCTGTCGCGAATGGATCAGGAAGGGGCGGCGGCACACGCGCTCGCGCAGCAATTCATGCTGCGCGGACGGCCCAAAACGGTCGAATCGTGTCGTGCAGGTGCCCTGAATCGCGACAACCGCCATTTTGGCGGTGCTTAAATGAACTCAATGCGTACGACGTTGCACTCGCTACCAGCAGGCGGGCGCGGCGGGAACCACGAACCACGCTGGACCCCAGGACCCACTTTCCACAGTCAGGAGCAGTTCGGATGAGCGACGATATCGACAACGGCGGTGATCACCGCGGCTTCACGCGCCGCGACATGATGCGGATCATGGCGGCGGGCGGCATGATGGCCACCGGCGCCGGCGGACTGCTGATGGGGACGCAGCCGGCGTTCGCCGCGCCCGCGCCGAAGCGCGGCGGCAAGATCCGCGTGGCCAACGAATCCAGCTCGACGGCCGATACGCTCGACCCGGCCAAGGGCTCGACGGGCGCCGACTACATCCGCTTCTTCATGTTCTACAGCGGCCTCACGCAGCTCGATGCGAGCCTGACGCCGCAGATGAATCTCGCCGAGTCGCTGCAGACGACCGATGCGAAGACCTGGATCGTCAAGCTGCGCAAGGGCGTCACGTTCCACGACGGGAAACCGGTCGGGCCGGCCGACGTCGTGTTCTCGCTGATGCGCCACAAGAACGCGGCGACCGCATCGAAGGTCAAGCCGCTCGCCGACCAGTTCGCCGACGCGAAGGCGACCGGCCCGGACGAAGTCACGCTGACGCTCACGAGCGCGAACGCCGATCTGCCGGTGATCCTCGCGACGCCGCAACTCGTGATCGTCAAGGACGGCACGACCGACTTCACGACCGGCATCGGCTGCGGCCCGTACAAGCTGAAGGCGTTCAAGCCGGGCGTGTCGACGGTCGGTGTGCGCAACGACAGCTACTTCAAGCCCGGGATGCCGTATCTCGACGAGATCGAGCTGATCGGCATCAGCGACAGCGCCGCGCGCCTGAACGCGCTGCTGTCCGGCGACGTGCACCTGGTCAACGCGATCGATCCGCGCTCGACGCAGCGCGTCGCGTCGACGCCCGGCTATGCGCTGAAGGAAACCAAGTCGGGGCTCTATACCGACCTCATCATGCGCAGCGAAAGCCCGCTGACCGCGAACCCCGATTTCGTCGAAGGGATGAAGTACCTGTTCGATCGCGAGCAGATCCGTTCGGCCGTGTTTCGCGGCTACGCGGTGATCGGCAACGACCAGCCGATTCCGCCGGGCCATCGCTACTTCAACGCGTCGCTGCCGCAACGGTCGTACGATCCGGACAAGGCCAAGTTCCTGTTCCGCAAGGCGGGCGCGCTCGGCGTCGCGCTGCCGCCGGTCTATGCGACGTCCGACGCGAACGGGTCGATCGAAATGGCCGTGCTGCTGCAGCAGGCCGGCCAGAAGATCGGGCTGAACCTGCAGGTGAACCGCGTGTCGCCCGACGGCTACTGGTCGAACCACTGGATGAAGCATCCGCTCGGCTTCGGCAACATCAACCCGCGTTCGAGCGCCGACGTGCTGTTCACGCAGTTCTTCAAGTCGGACGCACCGTGGAACGAGTCGGGCTGGAAGAATGCGAAGTTCGACCAGTTGCTGCTCGCCGCGCGTTCGGAGACCGACGATGCGAAGCGCAAGCAGATGTACGGCGAAATGCAGGCGATCGTCGCGCAGCAGGGCAGGGTCGGCATTCCCGCGTTCATCAGTTTCCTCGACGGGTACGACAAGCGGCTCGCGGGCCTCGGCTCGATTCCGACCGGCCCGATGATGGGCGGCATGTTCGCCGAACACGTATGGTGGAACGCCTGACGCCGTCGCCTGCCGCCGCCGCGCGGCCGGTGCGGGCCACCGCCCCGGCCGCGCGCGGCCTTTCCGGGAGTGCCGCTGCATGAACCGAATCCTCATCGGGCTGATCGGCCGGCGCATCGCGGTCACCGCGCTGACGCTGCTGATCGTGTCCGCGATCATCTTCACGATCACGAACCTGCTGCCGGGCGATGCCGCGCAGGCCGCGCTCGGCCAGTCGGCGACGCCGGAAACGATCGCCGCGCTGCGCCAGCAGTTCGGCCTCGACATGCCGGCGCACGTGCGCTACGTGCACTGGCTCACCGGGTTGCTGCACGGCGATTTCGGCCGCTCGCTGTCCGGCGACATGCCGGTGTCGGACATGATCGGCGGGCGCCTGCCGAAGTCGCTCGCGCTCGCGGCGATCACGACCGCGGTATCGGTGCCGATCGCGCTGCTGCTCGGGATACTCGCGGCGGTCAAGCGCGAGTCGGTGGTCGATCGCGTGATCAGCCTCGGCACGCTGTCGCTCGTCGCGACGCCGGAATTCCTGATCGCGACGGTCGCCGTGCTCGTGCTGGCCGTGAAGCTGCATTGGCTGTCCGCGCTGTCGTACAGCGGCCCGATCGAAAGCGTCCACGATTTCCTGCGCGCGTATGCGATGCCGGTGCTCACGCTGTGCGCGGTCGTGATCGCGCAGATGGCGCGGATGACGCGCGCCGCGGTGATCGAGCAACTGAGCGCGTCGTATGTCGAGATGGCCGTGCTCAAGGGCGCGAGCCCCGCGCGCGTCGTGCTGCGCCATGCGCTGCCGAACGCGATCGGGCCGATCGCCAATGCGGTCGCACTGAGCCTGTCGTATCTGCTCGGCGGCGTGATCGTCGTCGAGACGATCTTCAACTATCCGGGCCTCGCCAGCCTGATGGTCGATGCGGTCGGCAACCGCGACTTCCCGCTGGTCCAGGCGTGCACGCTGATCTTCTGCGTCGCGTACCTGATGCTCGTGCTGTTCGCCGACCTGTGTTCGATCGTGTCGAACCCGCGACTGCGGACCTGAGCGTCCCGTCCTTCTCCCGAGATGCCGAACATGCACCCGACCGAACCCGTACAACGCAGCAGCGCGCTGCCGCCGCCCGGCGACCCGCGCCCGTCGTGGGGCGACACGCCGCCTGCCGCACCTTCCCCCGAGCAGCCGCGCAAGCGCCGCGCGATGCGCCCGGCACTGACCACCGGCGGCTGGATCGGCCTGTCGATGGCCGGCCTGATGCTGTTCGTCGCGGTGTTCGCGCCGCTGCTCGCACCGCACGACGTCGGCTCGATCGTGACGCCGGACGTGTTCGCGCCGTTCAGCGCGAAGCTGCCGTTCGGCTCCGACTTCCTCGGCCGCGACATGCTGAGCCGGATCCTGTACGGCACGCGGCTGACCGTTCTGCTCGCGCTGGCCGCGGTGCTGCTCGCCGCGCTGACCGGCACGACGCTCGGGCTGCTCGCGACGGTGTCGGGCCGCGCGGTGGACGAGACGATGAGCCGGCTGCTCGACGCGCTCACGTCGATTCCGTCGAAGATGTTCGCGCTGATGTTCGTCGCCGCGTTCGGCTCGTCGCTGCCGCTGCTGATCCTGACCGCCGCGGTCAGCTACATGCCGGGCTCCTACCGGATCGCGCGCGCGCTGGCCGTGAACATCAGCACGCTCGAATTCGTGCAGGTGGCGCGGGCACGCGGCGAGAGCGCGCTGTACATCGCGTGCGTCGAGATGCTGCCGAACATGATCCACCCGATGCTCGCCGATACCGGGCTGCGCTTCACGTTCGTCGTGCTGCTGCTGAGCGGCCTGAGCTTTCTCGGGCTCGGCGTGCAGCCGCCGTACGCGGACCTCGGCTCGCTCGTGCGCGAGAACATCGCGAGCCTCGGCGACGGTTCGGCCGTCGCGATCATGCCCGCGGTCGCGATCGCGATCCTGACGGTGGGCGTCAACCTGTTGATCGACGGCCTGCCGCATCGCGGCCGCCGCAAGGGCGCGGCGGCCGCCGCGGGAGAACACTGATGCGACATGAATCGACTCCGCTCGTCGAGGTCAGCGGGCTGCGTGTCGTCGGCGGCCGCCCGGGCGGCGCGGAAACGACGATCGTCCACGGCGTCGACTTCGAGATCCGGCGCGGCGAGGTGCTCGCGCTGATCGGCGAGTCCGGCTCCGGCAAGACGACGATCGCGCTGGCGTTGATGGGCCATGCGCGCGCCGGCTGCCGGATCGCGGGCGGCTCGGTGAAGCTCGCCGGCACCGACGTATGCGCGCTGTCCGCGCCGGCGCTGACCGCGCTGCGCGGCCGCAAGGTCGCGTACATCGCGCAGAGCGCGGCCGCCGCGTTCAACCCGTCGCGCACGATCCTCGACCAGGTGATCGAGAGCGCGCTGATTCACCGGACGATGTCGAGGCGCGACGCGCAGGCGAAGGCGGTCGAGCTGTTCCGCGCGCTCGCGCTGCCGGAGCCGGAAACGATCGGCAAGCGCTATCCGCACCAGGTGTCGGGTGGCCAGTTGCAGCGGCTGATGGCGGCGATGGCGCTGATCACCGATCCGGAACTGGTGATCCTCGACGAGCCGACCACGGCGCTCGACGTGACCACGCAGATCGACGTGCTGCAGGCGTTCAAGAGCGTGATCCGGCGCTACGGCATGAGCGCGGTATACGTGTCGCACGATCTCGCGGTCGTCGCGCAGATGGCCGACCGGATCGTCGTGCTGAGCGACGGCGTGATCCGCGAGGCGGGCGATACCGAACAGATCCTGCATGCGCCCGCGCACCCGTACACGCAGAGCCTGATCGCGGCGGTCACGCCGAACGGCGCCGAACGCGACGCGAAACCCGCGGCCGCCGCGCCTGCGCCGTTGCTCGACGTGCGCGGCGCGGTCGCCGGATACGGCGCCCGCACCGCGAAGGGCCTGCCCGCGAAAGTGATCCTGCACGAAGTGGACCTGCGCATCGGGCGCGGGCAGACGGTCGGCGTGATCGGCGAATCGGGCTCGGGCAAGACGACGCTCGCGAAGGTGATCGCGGGCCTCGTGCCGGCCAACGGCGGGCAGATCCTGCTCGACGGCGAGCCGCTCGCGCTCGATATCGGCAAGCGCACGAAGGAGCAGCACCGCCGCGTGCAGATCGTGTTCCAGAACGCCGATACCGCGCTCAATCCGGTGCATACCGTCGAGCGCACGCTCGCGCGGCCGCTCGCGTTCTACCACGGGGTCAAGGGCGCGCGTGCGAGGCAGCGCGTCGCGGAGCTGCTCGAGCTCGTGCGGCTGCCGCCGACGGTCGCGGGGCGGCGCACCGGCGAGCTGTCCGGCGGGCAGAAGCAGCGCGTGAACCTCGCTCGCGCGCTCGCGGCGGAGCCCGACCTGATCCTGTGCGACGAAGTGACGTCGGCGCTCGATACCGTGGTCGGCGCCGCGATCATGGACCTGCTGCGCGAACTGCAGGCGAAACTCGGCGTGTCGTACGTGTTCATCACGCACGACATCGCCAAGGTGCGCGCGATCAGCGACGACATCGTCGTGCTGTACGCGGGCCGCCGCGTCGAGACGGGTAGCCGCGACGCGCTGTGCGCGCCGCCTTATCACCCGTACTCGCACCTGCTCGTGTCGTCGGCGCCGGAACTGCGCGCGGGCTGGCTCGACGATGCGGCCGAGCGTTGCCACCGGCCGCTGGTGCCGATCGGCGCGAGCGCGGACAACACCGGGCTGTGCCCGTTCCTGTCGCGCTGCCCGATGCGGATCGACGGCGTATGCAATCAAACGGCACCCGTGCTGCGCACCCTCGACAACGGCGCGCAGGTACTGTGCCATCGCAGCGAGGACGACCTGACGCGCTTCCAGGCGGAGCCGGCGGCGGTCGTCGCGCCGGTGCAGCCGGTGCGCCTGTAGCGTGTCGCACCGTTCGTTTTCCGTGCTCGCGTGCGCCGGCGATCGGCTTTCCGCACAGGCTGCCGCGGCGGTCGCGAAAAACGGTGGATTGTGCGTGCGCCGTACCCGAATACGCGGCAACTGCGCTTCTTGATGGTGATTAAATGGTTTTCAATGAGCGATCGCCGATCGTCGTCGCCGGAAGGCTTGGAAAGGATCCGATGAAACCCGAATCGTACTGGCTGGATATTCGCCGCGCGTGTCGCGCCGGCCGTGAAGGGCCCGCCGAAGGGCGCGCCGACGTGGCCGTCGCCTCTATCGTGCGTTCGGGGTCCGCGAACATCGCTCCCGGTTCGCACCCGGCATCGGCGACACCATGGCGCAATTGATCGATACCGGCGCGGCCGACACGCCGATCGAGCCGTTCGCGATCGTGCGCTGCGTCGCAATGGCCACTGCCGCGCAGGCGGCCGCATGAGGATGGAGAACATGATCGATCTGTTCCGCGAGCCGGTCGAAAATGCGGTGCTCCGCGCTGCCGGCGTCGGGCGCCCCGTATCGACGGCCATCGACGACGTGCTGCGCACGATCGATGCGTCGTTCGCGCAGCCGTTGAATCTCGATACGCTCGCGGCGGTGGCCGGGTTGAGCGTGTCGCGTTTCACCGCGCGTTTTCGCAGCGAAATCGGGCTGTCGCCGCATCGGTATCTGTGTCTGGTACGGGTTCGGCAAGCGCAGGACTTGCTGCGCGGCGGCGTGGCGCCGTCGGTCGTGGCGACCGAGGTCGGGTTCTTCGACCAGAGCCATCTGTGCCGGCATTTCCGGCGGGTGCTCGGGATTACGCCGCGCGATTACGTGAGCGCGCGCTCGGGTGGGGCGCCGGGGCGAACCACGTCGATGCGTACGCGCGCCGAACGCCGGGACGCGTCCTGTCACGCCGCGTAAGCGCAAGCGCGGGCACGCGGCTGCGACCGGCCCTGGCTTGCCCGGTGAAGACGCCTGCCGGCCGTGGCGTGGTCATTAAACCGTACTTAACGATCGCTTTGCTGGAGGTTAATCAATCGGGAAGACCTGCGCCGCATAATTGCAGGCACGAACCACCAGCGGCGCGATTCAATTATTTCGCAACGAACACACGTTATCGAACAAATCAATACTCCTGACGGTTGCCGGATGAGAAGTCGCGAGAACGACGATTTCCGGGATCGCCCAGGACACTCAACAAGATCGTCGCGCCATGCGCAGGAGCAGAAATGACCGTAGCGTTCGTGTTGCACCGTGCCGACGGCACGCCTTTGTCGACTGTTTTCCGCAGGAAGCCGTTCGGCGAGAACGACCCTTTCGGGCGACATCGGGAGATTGCATGGGAAGGCCCCGACTCGATGGCCGCGGGCCGTATCGGCTTCGTCGGCGAACTCGACGTACCGAGCTTTCCGCACATTGAAACCATCGTCGTCGTGGCAGGCGAGCTGACGCTCGAAGTGCCCGGAGCGGAGCCGTTGGTGCTCGGTCCGCAAGCGGGGGTGGTCATCGGCAGCGGCACGAAGGTTCGCGTCAGCGCGGCATCGCCCGTGCTTTTCATGTTCTGCGCGGCGGCTTGCACGAACCCGACGAAGCGCGGCCTCTTCGCGCTGCGCGCCGACGCCGACTTCAAGCCGTCAGCATCGCTGCCGGCCGACGTGCTGCTCGGTCCCGCTCCGCAATGCCGCAGCGACAACGTCTTCGTCGACGACGGCGCGGATTACTGCGCGGGTACGTGGGATTCGACGCCGTATCATCGGATCGTTCGCCCGCATCGCGTGAACGAGTTCATGCAACTGCTGGCCGGCAGCGTACGCTTCGCCGCGCCTGACGGCAGCGTGCTGTCGCTCGGCGCCGGCGACGCGCTTTTCGTACCGCGGGGCGCACCGGTCGGGTGGGAAAGCAGCGATCGCGTGGCGAAGTTCTACGTCGTGCAAAACGTCCAGGTTTCAACCGAGCAACATTGATCATGTCACCTCCACTGCAGCACATACAAACTTCGCCCACGCTGCCGGCCGCGGCCGACGTCGTCGTGATCGGAGGCGGGATCATCGGCGTCTTTACCGCCTACTACCTGGCCCGGCGCGGGGTGTCGGTCGCGCTGGTCGAGAAGGGCAGGATCGGAGCGGAGCAGTCGAGCCGCAACTGGGGCTGGTGCCGACAGCAAAACCGCGACGAGCGCGAACTGCCGATGGCAAGCAAGAGCCTCGATCTCTGGGAACGATTTGCCGCCGAATCCGGCGAAGACACCGGTTTTCATCGTTGCGGGCTGTTGTATCTGAGCAATGACGAAGCCGAATTGTCGCGTTGGTCCAGTTGGGGCGAGTTCGCCAAGACCGCGGGCGTGACGACCTACATGCTCGACAGCCGGCAGGCGAGCGAGCGCGGGCAGCCCACCGGGCGCTCGTGGAAGGGCGGCGTCTTTTCGCCGACCGACGGCACCGCCGATCCTGCGAAGGCCGCGCCGGCCGTGGCCGCTGCACTGATGAAGCTCGGCGGCAGCGTCATTCAGCAGTGCGCGGCCCGCGGCATCGAACTCGAGGGCGGGCGCGTTTCCGGCGTCGTCACGGAAGCCGGGGTGATCAAGACCAGGACGGCCGTGCTCGCCGGCGGCGCGTGGGCGTCGTCGTTCTGCCGCCAGCTCGGCATCCGGTTTCCCCAGGCGTCGATCCGCCAGTCGATCCTGAGCGTGTCGCCGGTCGAACAGCGCTTGCCTGATGCGCTGTACACCTCCGGCGTGTCCATTACGCGCCGCAGCGACGGACGCTACGCACTGGCCATCAGCGGCCGCGCGCGCGTGGACCTGACGCCGCAGTTCCTGAGATTCGCGCCGTATTTCGTGCCGATGTTCGCGAAGCGCTGGCGCAGTCTTCTTCCGGGCGGCCTCGAAGGCATGCGCGGCGGCCACGAAACGCTGAAGCGGTGGCGGCTCGATGCGCCGACACCGATGGAGAGGGTGCGAATTCTCGATCCGAAGCCCGATATGCCGACCGTCACCGAAACGTACCGCCGTGCCGTCGAACTGCTGCCCGAACTTCGCGAAGCGACGATCACGCACGCATGGGCCGGGTTTGTCGACAGCACGCCGGACGGCGTGCCGGGTATCGGCGAAGTGCCGGGCCTGCCGGGCTTGATTCTGGCCGCCGGCTTTTCCGGGCACGGCTTCGGCATCGGCCCGGGCGCAGGTCACTTGATCGCGGATCTCGCCACCGGTGCGCAACCGATCGTGGACCCGCTGCCGTATCGGCCCAGCCGATTCGGCGATTCCGCGTGGGGCAAGGTCGCCGATTTCTAGTTGACGGTCGTGACGCGGAAGGCGGTGGCGGCGCTTGAACGATGCGCTTCGGTTCGGTTCGAGCGACCGGCGGGATCGGTGCGGCGAATGTCCGCCGGCTTTCCGGCCTGGTACGTCAGCTTTGGAGTGTGTGATGCGTTTCAGTTCCTACTGGCTCGATACGTCCGAGCCATTCGTGGGCAGCTCGCCGGAGCTGCCTGACGGAAGTTGCGACGTGGTCGTGGTGGGCGGCGGGATCACGGGCTCGGCGGCTGCGCTGGCGCTGTCGAAAAAAGGCGCACGCGTCGTCGTCTGCGAAGCGGGCACCGTGGGGCAGGCGGCGTCGGGACGCAACGGCGGCATGTGCAACAACGGCTTCGCGCAGGATTACGCGTCACTGTCGCAGCGCATCGGCACGGAACTGGCCAACCGGTTGTATCTCGCGTTCGATGCGGGTGTCGACACGGTCGAGCGGCTGGTCAGCGAGGAGTCGATCGACTGCGATTTCGCGCGTCGCGGCAAGCTCAAGCTCGCGGCGAAACCGGAGCACTACGACAAGCTGGTGCGAAGTCAGGCGCTGCTCGCCGCGAGCGTGGACCCCGACACGCGCGTGGTGACGAAGGCGGAACTGCGCGACGAGATCGGCTCGAATCGTTATCACGGCGGGTTGATCTTCGAGAAGAGCGCCGGGATGCACGTCGGCCGCTATGTGCGCGGTCTGGCGAACGCCGCGCAAGCGCGCGGCGCGCACATTCTGGAGCATGCGCCCGTGCTCGGCTTGAAGCGGGACGCGGGCGGCGCATACGCGGTGCATACGCCGCTCGGCGAGATTCGTGCGCGCCAGGTGCTGCTCGCGAGCGGCATTTCGCAAGTGGGGCCGTTCGGCTGGATCCGGCGCAGGATCGTGCCGGTCGGCGCGTTCATCATCGTCACCGAGCCGTTGCCGCGTGAGCTCCTGGACCGATTGCTGCCGACGCGCCGGATGGTCACCGACACGAAGAACTTCGTCAATTTCTTTCGCGTCACGCCCGACAACCGGATGCTGTTCGGCGGGCGTGCGCGTTTCGCGGCGTCGAATCCCCATTCGGACGAAAAGAGCGGGCTGATCCTGCGACGGCAGATGGCCGCCGTGTTCCCCGAGCTGGCCGGCGTGCGCATCGACTATTGCTGGGGCGGCATGGTCGACATGACGGCCAACCGCCTGCCGCGCGCGGGCCAGCGACAAGGCGTTTACTACTCGATGGGCTATAGCGGCCACGGCACGCACATGGCCACGCTGATGGGCACGCTGATGGCGGAGATCATGGACGGGCGAGCCGATCTCAACCCGTGGAAAAACTTCGACTGGCCCGCCATTCCCGGCCACTTCGGCAAACCATGGTTTTTGCCGTTCGTGGGCGCGTGGTACCGACTCAAGGACACCCTGCAATGAATTCACCTGTGCGTCACCTGATGCAAGCCGGAAGGCTGGACCGGTTCTTCATCGACGGAGACTGGGTCATGCCCGACGGCGGCGACCGGTTCGCCGTCGTCTGCCCGTCCACCGAAGACACGCTGTGCGACATCCCGCTCGGCAACGCACGCGACGCCGACCGCGCGGTGCGGGCCGCGCGCAATGCTTTCGAACGCTGGGCCGCGACGTCGCCGCAGCAACGCGCCGCGCTGCTCGACCGCGTTCATGCGCTGATACTGGAGCGTGCCGACCTGTTCGCCACCGCGCTCGCGATGGAAATGGGCGCGCCGATCAGCTATGCGCGCGGCGCCCATGTGCCGCTCGCGGCCGAACATGTCAGGGTCGCGCGCGATAACCTGGCGAGCTACCCGTTCGTCACGCGGCGGGGGACGACCGCGGTCGTGCGCGAGCCGATCGGCGTGTGCGCGCTGATCACGCCGTGGAACTGGCCGATCTATCAAATCACCGCGAAGGTCGGCCCCGCGCTCGCGGCAGGCTGCACGGTGGTCCTGAAACCGAGCGAGCTGTCGCCGCTCAGCGCGTTGCTGTTTGCGGAAGTGATCGCCGATGCGGGCGTGCCCGCGGGCGTATTCAACCTGGTGAGCGGCAGCGGAACGGAAGTGGGCGCGGCGCTCGCGTCGCACCCGGAAGTCGACATGGTTTCGATCACGGGATCGACGCGTGCGGGCGTACTGGTCGCGCAAGCGGCGGCGCCGACCGTCAAGCGCGTCGCGCAGGAGCTGGGCGGCAAGTCGCCGAACATCGTGTTGCCCGATGCGGACCTGTCGCGTGCCGTCGCGCCGGGCGTGGCCGCCGCGTTCCGGAACATGGGCCAGTCGTGCAGCGCGCCGACCCGTCTGATCGTCCCGCGCGGCGTTCTGGGCCGCGTCGAGGAACTGGCCGTCGCGGCAACGGAACGGATGGTCGTCGGCGATCCGTTCGCCGAAGCGACGACGCACGGCCCGCTGGCCAATCGCGCGCAGTTCGATCGCGTCGGGCAGATGATCGATGCGGGCATCGACGAACGGGCGAAGCTCATCGCCGGCGGGCCCGGACGGCCCGCGGGTTTCGATCGAGGCTTTTATGCGCGGCCGACCGTCTTTTCCGAGGTCCGCACCGACATGACGATCGCGCAGCAGGAGATCTTCGGCCCGGTTCTCGCGATCCTTCCTTACGACACCGTCGACGAAGCCATCGCGATCGCGAACGACACGGTCTACGGGCTTGGCGCACATGTGCAGGGCACCGACAAGGAACACGTGCGCGCGGTGGCTGCGCGCATCCGGTCGGGTCAGGTGCATCTGAACTATCCGGCATGGGACCCGCAGGCTCCGTTTGGCGGATACAAGCAGTCGGGGAACGGTCGCGAGTACGGGATCGAAGGCATGGAAGAGTACATGGAAATCAAGTCGATCCTGGGTTTCCATGATTGAAGCCGCTGCTGCGCGCGATGCGGCGGGCAGTCCTGATTTGAATCCGCTTGCCTTGTAAAGGTGCCGAAATTGGAAAACCCCGTGATCCCCGACGCGTCGCTGAAAGCACATTGCACGCACTGGGCGACGTTGCGCCGCGATCTGCATGCGCATCCCGAGTTGCGCTTCGAAGAGCACAGGACGGCCGATGTCGTCGCCCGCGAGCTTGAAGCTCTCGGCTATGCGGTGTCGCGCGGGCTTGGAGGCACGGGCGTCGTCGCGAGCCTGCCCGGTGCGGACCCGGGCCGCGGCATCGTGCTGCGTGCCGATCTGGATGCGTTGCCGATCCAGGAAGCCAACGACTTTGCGCATGCATCGGGCGCCCAAGGGGTCATGCACGCGTGCGGGCATGACGGGCATACCGTGATGTTGCTGGGGGCCGCGCGCATCCTGAAGGAACTGCCGCAGTTGCCGGGCACGGTTCATTTCGTGTTTCAGCCCGGAGAAGAGGGGGGCGCGGGCGCGCGCAAGATGATCGACGACGGGCTGTTCGAGCGCTATCCGACGGAGGCGGTATTCGGCATGCACAACTGGCCGGGTTTGCCTGCCGGGCATTTCGGGTTGCGTACCGGCCCGATCATGGCCGCGGGCTGCCGATTCAGGATCACGGTAACGGGCAAGGGCGCGCATGCGGCGCAGCCGCATCTGGGCATCGACCCCGTCCCGCTCGCGTGTTCGATGGTGCTGCAGTGTCAGACCATCGCCGCGCGGCACAAGGATCCCGTGGATCCCGCCGTCATTTCCGTCTGCATGTTCCATGCGGGAACGACGGACAATGTCATTCCGGATAGCGCCGAGTTGCGCGGGACGATCCGCACGCTGTCGTCGACATTGCAGCAGAAGTTGCAGCGCGACGTCCAGCTCATGTGCGAGGGGCTGGCCCGTGCCTACGGCGCGCAAGTCGACGTCGAGTTTTTCCAGTACTACCCCGCGACGGTCAACACGCCGGCCGAGACCGCACTCTGCGAAGCGGTCATTCGCGAGACGTTCGGCGCCGAACGCCTTAACCGCGACGTGCCGCCGAACATGACGTCCGAAGATTTCGGCTTCATGCTGGAGGAGCGGCCCGGCGCGTATGTGCTGATCGGCAATGCGCAGGCCGGAACGGCCGCGCCGGCGCTGCATCACCCGAAATACGATTTCAACGACGACATCATTCCGGCCGGCGTCCGGTATTGGGTCGCGCTGGCGCAGCATTACTTCGCGACCGTATGACGCGGCGGTTCGATCGATCGTGCCCGGCGGATTCGTCGCGCGATCAGGGCGCGGTGCCCGTATCGCGCATGCGAAGCAGTCACGACAGGCGTTCGCCGGGGACGTATGCTCGATGCCGAACAAGTCGGTAGCCGAGCCGCATCGAACGGTAATGCGTGGGTTGAACATTAAAGACGCGTTAACAGCCGGTTTACGGGTTGTTAAGCATGACGAAGTCATTATTTCCTATAGTCGACTCCATGAACTTGCCGGTACGACGCGTATGCCGCGAACGCCCGGGCGTCGATGCGGGCTCGTCGAACATCCGGTGAGACGGGGGCGCGCCGGCGTTCGCGCCCGGTTGCGGAATGGTGCCCTTTGGAAGGATTGCTTGATGAAACAGGAACACGTGATGAACGATTCTCGCTCGATGACGGAGCTTCGCTATCGAAGGTTCACCGCGGCCGATATACCCGCGGCCCACGCGCTCTCCATGGCGCTTCGCTGGCCATTCAGGCTGGAAGACTGGCAGTTTTCCGCCGACACGTCGATCGCGTTCGCGGCCGAGGAGAGCGGTGCGGTCATCGGTACGGCGATGTGCTGGAAGTTCGGCGCGGACCGTGCGTCCATCGGGCACGTCATCGTGTCGTCCGCACACCAGGGTCGGGGTATCGGCCGCGAGCTGATGGAGACGCTCCTCGAAGAACTGGGGCCGCGCATCACGTTCCTGCATGCGACGCCGGCTGGCCTGCCGCTCTACGAAAAGCTCGGTTTCCACGTGTGCGGATCGCTGGACCAGTATCAAGGGAACGTGAGCCGGCCTGCCGCGGTCGCACTGCCCGATGGCGAGCGACTGCGGGCCGGGACGCCTGCCGATTTGCGTTGTCTCGTCGAACTGGACGCGCGCGCTTCCGGCCTCGAGCGCGATGCGCTTTTGTCGGCCTTGCTGACGCGCGGGGAAAGCGTCGTGCTCGAGCGCGACGGCGAAATCGTCGGATTTTCGGTGCTGCGCCGCTTCGGCCGCGGTTACCTGATCGGCCCGGTGGTCGCACCGCGTTCGACCGGCGACGCGCGTGCGAGGGCGCTGATCGGCTATTGGTTGAGCGGCTTGGAGAACGAATTCGTCCGCATCGACGTACCTTCGGGAACGAGCTTGCCGGACTGGCTCGATACGCAGGGATTGAAGCGGGTGGACACCTGCTCGAAGATGGTTCGCAACGCGCCCGCCGCGGCACACGGCGGAGCGCCCGATCCGGCATGCGGGCTATACGGACTCGTCAGCCAGGCGATGATGTAGGTCACGGCCGCGCGCCCGGCGGCGGCGGTCGACGTCCAGCCAGGCCGCTGATCGCGATATCGGCCGCTACGCTTGCGACGCGGACCCGCGCTTCAAGCGCGCCCTGATCGACATGTCGGTGGGGGCGTGACGCACGGCGCCGGCGCCTGCCATGAAGCGATCGGACGGCATTCGGCCGGTGCGCGGGCTGCCGCGCGGCTTGCGCATGTTGTGCTGCCGCGGCTGCGCAAAACAGCGGATGATGCGCGCGCCATGCGCCAATACGCGGCAACTGCGCTTTTTGGCGATGCTTAAATGGTATTCATCGGGCGGCCATCGCCCGATCACGAACCTGCGGCGACAGGCGGGCCGGCGCTCCGCATGCACGTCATTCGCGGCGCCCGAATGCTCACGAAGGATCCGATGAAATTCGAATCGTACTGGCTGGATACCCGCCCCGACTTTCGCGCCGGCAGCGAAGGGCCCGTCGAAGGGCGTGCCGACGTGGTCGTGATCGGCGGTGGTTTTACCGGGTTGTCGGCGGCGCTGGCGCTCGCGCAGCGCGGCGTGTCGGTCGTGGTGCTCGAAGCCGCACAGGTTGCGGCCGAGGCATCCGGACGCAACGGCGGCCAATGCAACACCGGCGTCGCGCAGGACTACGCGTCGCTCGCCGCGCGGATCGGCGCCGCGCAGGCGAAGCAGTTCTACCGCGCCTACGAGAGCGCGGTGCGAACCGTCGAAACGATCGTTGCCGAACACGCGATCGACTGCGACTTCCGGCGTGCGGGCAAGCTGAAGCTGGCCGCGAAGCCGCAACATTTCGCGGGGCTCGCGAAGACCTTCGACGCATTGCGGCGCGACGTCGATCCGGATATCGAACTGATCGAGCCGGCGCGGATTCGCGATGAGGTCGGCTCCGACCGCTTTTACGGCGGCCTGCTGCAGCGCAACGGCGTGCAGATGCACATGGGCAAGTTCGGCGTCGGGCTCGCGCAAGCGGCCGAGCGGGCCGGCGCGCGCATCTACGAGCGTGCGGCCGTCACGCAGCTCGAGCGGCTCGATGGCGAGCGCCACGCGATCACCAGCACGCGCGGCACGATCGTGGCCGATCGCGTGCTGGTGGCGACCGGCGCATCGCAGCACGGGCCGTTCGCGTGGTTCCGGCGGCGCATCGCGCCGGTCGGCAGTTTCATCGTGGTGACCGAGCCGCTTCCCGACGAACAACTGAACCGGCTGCTTCCGCACCGCCGCGCATACGTGACGTCGCGCCAGATCGGCAATTATTTCCGCGTGACGCCCGACAATCGGCTGCTGTTCGGCGGCCGCGCGCGTTTCGCGATGTCGAGCCCGCGCTCCGACGCGAAAAGCGGCGACATCCTGCGCGCCGGGATGGCCGATTATTTCCCGGCGCTCGCGAACGTGCGGCTCGACTATTGCTGGGGCGGGCTCGTCGACATCACCGCCGACCGCCTGCCGCGTGCCGGCCAGCACGACGGCGTCTATTACTCGATGGGCTACAGCGGCCACGGCGTGCAGATGTCGGTGCACATGGGCCGCGTGATGGCCGACGTGATGTATGGCGCGGCCGCGTCGAATCCGTGGCGCGAGCTCGACTGGCCGGCGATGCCGGGCCATTTCGGGCACGCGTGGTTCCTGCCGTTCGTCGGCGCGTATTACCGGCTGCAGGACATCCTGCACTGAACGACAGGATGCGCGCCGGGCCGGCGCGGCGTGCGGCTGCCCGGCGCACGGCTTCCGGCGAATTCGGGCTGACCGCTATCGTTCGCGTCGCCCGGGTCGTCGAGCGAGCCGGGCGTCGGTGGCGTTGAACGGCGGTTGAACGACGTGCCCACTGGGTCGGCAGCGGGCGTCGCCCCGCTATCGCGTCGGCCCGACCGTATCCGTCTCGACGTCGAACGATGCATCCGCGACACGCGCGCGTTTCAGCGAGCCGGCGAGCTTCTCGATCGCATGCAGATCGAGTGCGTCGAGGTGCTCGCGCGTCGCTTGCGCGAAGGCCGCATGGTCCGGCGCGTCAGCGAACCGGCCGAGCCATTCCTCGATATCGGTGAGCCGGCCCTCGCCGGCGAGCTGGATCAGTTCGTCGAGCGCATCGTCGGACGGGCCGTGCGGTATCGGTGCGGCGCTTTCCGGTTCGGCGTCGCGCATCGGCTGAAACCGCCGGACGAGCCACGACGCCGGCACGAGCGCGTGCCCGACGGCCGGCGCGACGATCGGGAACGAGAACGACGTGCCGACGCCCGGCCGGCTGGAGACGGCCAGTTCGCCACCCATCGCGGCGACGATACGCTGCGCGATGAACAGGCCGAGCCCCGTTCCGCCGTTGACGGCCTGCACCTGCTGGTACGCACGGAAGATGTCGGCCGTTCCGGCGATGTCGATCCCGATGCCCGTATCGGCGACCTCGAACGTCAGGCGCCATGCATCGCCTTCCCGCGATGCGCGGACCGACAATGTGACCGTGCCGTCGCGCGTGAACTTCGATGCGTTGGACAGCAGGTTGAGCAGCACCTGCTGCAGCCGGATGCCGTCGATCGACAGCTTGCGCGGCAATGGCGTCAGCGGCCGATAGTCGAACCGGTTGCCCTGCTGCGAACACAGCGCGACCGCATAGTCGCCGATATCGTTCAGCAGGCCGGGCAGGTCGGTCACGTCGGGCGAAATGCCGAGCGGCTGAAGCTCGGCTTTGGTGAACGCGAGCAATTCGTCGATCAGCACGAGCTGGTAGCGGATGCTGCGGTCGATCGACCGGATCAGCCGCGCCTGGCTGCGCGTCGCGCTTTGCAGCAGCAGCTTCGCGTAGCCGTTGATTGTCGACAGTGGCGCGCGCAGGTCGTGGCTGACATAGCCGAGCGTCTCGATCTTCTGCTGCATGTGCGTTCTCGCCTGCTGCAGCGCGTCGTTGAGCGCGACCGTGCGTTTCGCCACTTCATCGCGCAGGCGATCCTGTTCGGTGAGTTGCCAGTGCTCGAGCCGCTTGCGCGCTTCGGTGCGCTGGCGGCCCACGTGATCGATCCATGCGGCCAGCACCAGCAGGTGCGTGGCGAGCCCGATGATCGCGATGACGGGGTTCGGATGGAGGCCGGATTTCAGCCAGAACAGCCAGGCCGGCATCGCATTCATTCCGTCGAGCATCCGCAGCAGGATGTTGAAGCTCGCGAACGTGACGGCGATCAGCATCACGCGGCTCGTCGGCGTGCGGCGGATCACGAGCATCAGCGCGAGGCTGATGTTCACGATGCCCATCGCCGTGTTCAGCCGCAGGCAGAACCACGTGAACGTCAGCAGGTCGCCGAACGCCGCGCCGGCCATGCCGACGCATTCGAGCGCGAGGAACGCCACATAGACCGCCCGCATCGGCATGCCGGCCTTCTCGCGGTGCGCGACCATCAGGATGAAGGCGATGAAGCACGCGACCGACAGATACGCGAAGATCTCCTCGCCGCGTGCCGACCACTCGTATGCGCCCGGCCACAGATACATCGCGGTATAGCCGCGGTACGTCGCTTCGAACAGCGTCGTGCTCAAGGCCAGTGCGGCCAGCACGACGAACATGCGGCTGCGCGAAAAGAATCCGATCAGCAGTGCGCACCATACGAGTGCGAGCAGCCCGCCGAAGAAACCGAAGTTCCACATCGCGGCGCGAAGTTCCTGCGCGTGCCACGCACCGCGGGTGAACGCGGCCGGTGCGAGCCGCATTTCCTTGCGCGACGTGATGCGGATCAGCACGGGCAGCCGTTCGCCCGCACGCAGCGTCATGTCGAGCAGCGGATAGCGGGAAGCCGGGCGATTCGCGTCGCCGCTATCCGCCGGGAATCGAGCGGCGAGCGTCCACGCGCCGCCGCGGTCGACATAAAAGTCTGCCCGGTCGACGCGTGCATCGCGAATCGCGAGCACCAGCGGGCGCTCGACGCTGTCGCGGTTGACGAGCGTCGCGCCGACCCACCACGCCGAGCGGGAAAATTCGACATTGAAAGACGGTTCGGTTGCCGCAGGTGCGTCGCGTCGCGAACGTTCGAGCCGCGCGGCCACCTCGCCGACGGACATCGCCGCGCCCGGATCCTCGACGATCGACACCGCTTCCACGCGCGCGGAGCGTCCGGATGGCTCCGTCGCGTCGGCGCGGGGCGCCGCGCACGCGGCCACCAGCGCCACCAGGAGCGGCAGGACGGCGAGCCAGCCCGACGCGCGGTGCCTATGCATCGCGCGGGTGTTCATGCGACGGGGGCGGTGCGTCGACCATCGGGCGCCGGCGCCGCCAGTCGGACGGCGTGATGCCGAAGCGCTCGCGAAACGCCGTGGCGAAATTGCCCGGCGTCGAAAAACCGATCTCCTCGGCGATGTCGCCGATTCCCATCGACGTCTCCGCGAGAAAGTGCTTCGCCGCGCGCAGTCGCGTATCGCGCAGATATTCGAACACGGTCTGGCCAAGGTGATCGCGGAACACGCGGGACAGGCGCTTCTCGTGCGTGCCGACCTGCCGCGCGAGTTCGTCGAGCGCCGGCGGGTTGCGCAGTTCGCGCAGCAGGATCTCGCTGGCCGCACGCACCAGCGCGGCGTCAGGATGATCGGGCAGTTCGGGCAGGTGCGCAAACGGCTGGCTGCGCCGCGCGCGCTTCAGGTGATTGCGGATTCGGGCGATCACCTCGGCCGGTTCGAACGGCTTCACGATGTAGTCGAGCGCGCCGGTTTCGAGCCCCGCGATCCGATCCTCGAGATCGCCCGCCGCGGTCAGGATGATGACGGGAATGTTCTGCGTCGATGGCGTGGACGCCAGCAGCCGGCACGCGGCGAAACCGTCCATGCGCGGCATCCGCACATCCATCAGGATCAGGTCGGGGGCGATGGCCTGCGCGCGGTGATAGGCCTGCAGGCCGTCGAATGCGACGCTGATCCGGCACCGCGCGGCGCGCAGGATTTCCGTCAGGAGCCGCAGGTCGTTCGGGCGGTCGTCCACGACGAGAATGTGTGCGCCAACGAGATCCGGCGTGGCGCGGAGCGACGCCGAACTGGACGAGCGGGATGCCATGGTTGCGAAAGCTTAGGGAGGTAGGCCGGGGGGCGGACTCGATGCATCTTTGTGCACGATTGTTGCAAAAAATTATATGCCGACAAAGACCCTGGCGGTGAGGATTCCGTGCGATGTGTGTGGGCATGTTTGACAGCGCCCCGGTCTGTTGCAATCACCGCAACCCGGGGGTGAAAATCGGGTGGAAAAAAATTCCGATTCCGATATTAAATATCGGATTTTATTTCCGACCGAATGGCCGCTACATCGAATTGGCCCGGACGATGAATTGCCGTTCCTTGTGTCGAGAAGGTGGCCGGCACGGCGGCAGATCGGGTTCATCAATTCACTGTCTCCGCGATTAAGGTTTTATTTATGGTCCGTTAAAAATACTTTCACATATATCCGGCTCGTCGCGCCGGATTGTATGAATGTAAATAACATCCGCTCCGGAAAACAATTTGTCCGCTCCGGAAAAGGTTTGAACGGAAGAAGCCCGGCACACTAGGCAGGACGCGGCTGGAATCGGTTCTTTGACATGACCCGGCTCTACGCGAAATTTTCTGGCGCTGCCGTCTTTTCGAGGATGCGGCATTCAATGTGACATTGAATACTGGTGGTCCCACTTTTCGGGACGACGGCGATGCGACGAGGGCTGGCACGAAGGTAATGCGGGCTTCATCGTTCGTCGAATGAACCGATATGAAAAATGATCGATGAATCATGAAGCAGATGCGAGTTTGGCACATCAGGCGACAAAAAATCGTCAAAGAAAGTAAGTAGGTTAATTCAGTGCAGGGGTCATCCGGCAGTCATCTTCCATTCCGGAAATCCGGAATCGAAGATGCGCGTCAGGATGGAAAGAGTGAGTGGGGTCGCGTCGATCGCCGGGCGGTTCGATCTTTCGAGCGGCGGTTGCGCGGAACGCACTCTCGAATCAGGCGGGCACGAAAAAACATGAACATCAAAAGCATGGCAGATCAAAGCAGCGGTTCTCCCGAACCGTTGTCGGCTGTCAGCGGCCGCGGGCCGGCGGCGCATGCATCTGCTCCGGGGGCCACGCGGGGTCATCCTCCCCCCGAATGACACTGCGTGGGCGGCGCGTCGATTCGACGCGACGTCCGTCCATCCGGCGTCGAACGACGCCCTCTCATGAGATTCGAGGTCGCCCGCGCTTCGGCGCGACGGCGTGCGCACGCGCTTGTTCCCGGAACGGCGCGCAGCGCGCCGCCTGATCCGGGCACCCGGTTTCCATGATTCGATAAACCGCGATCGTTGTCGTGCGTCGAGTGCGTCGTGCAGAGCCGTCCGGCAGTCAAGTTAGAAGTCCGAAGTAGGTTGCGGAGCGTCGCGAGGCGGGTGAAAACGGAGACGGAGACAGTCTTTGCCCGGCCGCGTTCGCTGTTGCGTCATCCAGCACATGTGAACCGAGGGAAAACAAGATGAACAAGTCGTTCAAGTCGATCTGGAACGAAGCACTGGGCGCGTGGGTCGCGGCGTCGGAGCTCGATCGTGCGCGCGGCAAGCGGGTTGCGTCGTCGAGAACAAGCGCGTCCGCGCATGCGACGGACGCGGGCTCCGCCGCGGGCATCGCGACGCCGCCGGCGCTCTCGCCCAGGCGACTCGTCATGATGATGGCGGCCGCGTATCTCGGGCTGTTTCAGGCCGGTGCGCATGCGCAATATTCTGCAGGCGGCGGCTCCGCGACCGGCGGCGCCAGTTCGGTCGCGATCGGTAATGGCTCGGTAGCGTCGCAGGTGAATGCCACCGCATACGGCAACCTGTCGACGGCGGCGGGCCTGTCGTCCACGGCGATCGGCCCCGGCGCGCATGCGATGGGCGATGGCGGGACGGCCATCGGCATCAACTCGCAGGCGACCGGCGTCAATAGCTCGGCGCTGGGCGTGCAGGCGATCGGCAGCGGCGCTTACTCGGTTGCCGTCGGCAATCTGTCGAGCGCGACCCAGAGCGGTACAGTGGCGATCGGCAGCGGCGCGGCCGCGACCGGCGTGTCGGCGGTCGGGCTCGGCAACAATGCGCTGGCGTCCGGCCAGTATGCGGCCGCGCTCGGTCTCGGGGCGAGCGCGGTGGGGGCTCAAAGCGTCTCGCTCGGCTATGCGTCGAATGCAACCAATACGGGCTCGGTCGCGCTTGGCAACCAGTCGACGAGTTCGGGCGCGGCCGGCGTCGCGGTGGGCAGCGGCGCGCTGGCTTCCGGAAATTCCGGCGTGGCGATGGGCGTCAACAGCGGCGCGAAGGGCAGCGCGTCGATCGCGATCGGCTGGGGCGGCGTGGCGGGCGTGCCCGGTTCGGGCACGCAGTCGCTCGGCGCCAATTCGATCGCGATGGGCTCGAATACGACGGCCGGTGCCGCCAATGCGATGGCGTTCGGTGTGAACACCGGTGCGTCGGGCCTCAGTTCGATCGCGATGGGCGTTCAAGCGAGCGCGACGCAGCAGTATGGCGTTGCGCTCGGCAATCTCGCGCTCGCCAGCGGCATATCGGCATCGGCGCTGGGCCCCGGGGCCACGGCGTCGGCCATCAATTCGACGGCGATCGGCATCAACAGCGTCGCGGCGGCGGGATCCACCGTGGCGATCGGCGACAGCAACTCGGTGGCCGCCACGGCGGGTGCGGGGTCGATCGCCGGCGGTAACAACTCGAAGGTGCTGGGCGGCATCGGTGCGGTGGCACTCGGCTTCGGTCAGACCGTGAGCGGCAACGGCGCGGTGGCTATCGGCGACCCGAGCACCTCGATCGGCACCGGCGCGGTGACGGCCGGTTCGAACAACACCGCGAACGGCAACGGTGCGGTGGCGATCGGCAACACGAACAATGCGCTGGGCACCGGCTCGGTCGCGCTCGGCAATACGTCGACCGCGGCGGCAGCGGGCGCGGTGGCGTTCGGCGCATCGGCGGTGGCGAACAATACGAACGACGTCGCGCTCGGCTCCGGCTCGGTGACGGCCGCGCCGAATCCGACCGCGACCGGCACCATCGGCGGCGTCACGTATACGTTCAACGGCGTCAATCCGACCAGCGTCGTCAGCGTCGGCGCGCCGGGCAGCGAGCGCCAGATCACCAACGTCGCGGCGGGGCGGATCAGCTCGACCAGCACCGACGCGATCAACGGCTCGCAGCTCGATGCGACGAACCAGGCGGTGACGTCGCTGTCGACGTCGACGTTGTCGAGCATCACGTCGTTGTCGACGTCGACTTCGACGGGGATCAGCTCGTTGTCGACGGGCCTCAGCTCGACCAACAGTTCCGTGACATCTTTGTCGACGTCCACGTCTACCGGCTTGTCGTCGGCCAACAGCGCGATCACGTCGCTGTCCACGTCGACTTCGACGGGGATCAACTCGCTGTCTACTGGCCTGAGCTCGACGAACAGCACGATCACGTCGTTGTCGACGTCGACGTCGACGGGCATCGGCTCGTTGTCGACCGGTCTGAGCTCGACGAACAGCACGATCACGTCGCTGTCCACATCGACGTCGACGGGCCTCAGCTCGCTGTCGACCGGCCTGTCCAGCACCAACAGCAACCTGACGTCGCTGTCGACGGCCACGTCGACGGGCCTCAGCTCGTTGTCCACGGGCCTCAGCTCGATCGCGTCGAACAACAACAACCTCGGCAACAGCACGGCCGGCGCGATCGGCGGCGGTTCGACCTACGATCCGACGACCGGCACGATCTCGGCGCCGTCGTACGTGACGTACAACCGCGACGGCTCGACGACGATCAACAACAACGTCGGCTCGGCGATCGACAACATCAACGCGAACGGCATCAAGTACTTCCACGCGAACTCGACCGCGCCGGACAGCCAGGCGCTGGGCCTCGACAGCGTCGCGATCGGCCCGAATGCGATCGCGCGCGTGGACGGCAGCATCGCGCTCGGCTCGGGTTCGGTGGCCGATCGCCCGGTCGTGCCGACGTCGGGGACCATGCGCAACGGCAGCGCGTCGATTCCGTTCGATACGACCGACGCGACGCTGCTCGGCGCGGTATCCGTCGGCAGTGCGACGGGCAATTCCTATCGCCAGATCACCAACGTCGCGGACGGCACCGACCAGCACGACGCGGTGACGGTGCGGCAGCTGACCGGCGCGTTGCAGTCGTTCGCGGTCACGCCCCAGAAGTACTTCCACGCGAATTCGACTGCGGCGGATTCGCTCGCGGTCGGCGCGGAATCGGTCGCGGTGGGGCCGACGACGGTCGTGAACGGCGATAACGGCGTGGGTATCGGCAACGGCGCGATCGTCGACCAGACCGCTCCTGGCGGTGTTGCGATCGGGCAGGCCGCGCATTCCGCGCAGGCCGACGCGATCGCGCTCGGCAGCGGCGCGACGGCGACCGGCGCGCAGTCCCTCGCGCAGGGCGCCAATGCGGTCGCGGTCAGCGTCGGCAGCGTCGCGCTCGGCTCGGGCGCGCGCAGCTCGGCGACCGATGCGCTCGCGCTCGGGGCCGGCGCGACGTCGACGTTCGCGAACAGCGTCGCGCTCGGCGCCGGTTCGCTGACGACGGTCGGCGCACTGACGAACTACATCGCGTACGGCCTGAGCAGCCCGCAATCGTCGGCCGGCGAAGTGAACGTCGGCAACCGGCAGATCACCGGTCTCGCGGCAGGCAAGAGCGGCACCGATGCGGTGAACGTGTCGCAGCTCGATGCGGTCGCGAACCAGCTGACGACGTTGATCGACCAGCGCACCGCGAACGGCTCGTACTCGACGAATCCGACCGGCACGAAGACCGCGCCGCTGCCGGCCGGCTCGAATTCGTCGGCGGGCGGCTCGGGTGCGGTGGCATCGGGCTCGAACAGCACGGCGGTCGGCAACAGTTCGACGGCGTCCGGCAACGGCTCGACCGCGATCGGCGTCGGCGCGGTGTCGTCGGGCAACAACTCGACCGCGATCGGCGCCGGCAGCAACGACGGCGGCCGGTCGAACGTGGTCGCGGTCGGCTCGGCGGATGCGCCGCGGCAGGTCGCCAACGTCGCGGCGGGCACGCAGGGCACCGACGCGGTGAACGTCAATCAGCTGAATGCCGTATCGAACCAGTTCACGCAGTCGCTGAACACGGTCAACAACCAGCTCACGCAGATGCAGCAGCAGATCCAGCAGACCGACTCGATGGCGCGCCAAGGGATTGCCGCAACCGCCGCGATCGCGTCGATTCCGCACATGGACCGCGACTCCAATTTCGCGATGGGGGTCGGTACTTCGACGTTCCTCGGTCAGAAGGCCATGGCGGTCGGCGTGCAGGCGCGCATCACGGAGAACCTGAAGGCGACGTTGAACGGCGGTTTCGCCGGCAGCCAGCGCGTCGTCGGCGCCGGTATGTTGTATCAGTGGAAGTGAGCGAGCGCGAACCACACGGAACGCACGCGAATGCGGCTGTGCCGCGCGCACCGCATTCGCTGCGCCCATCGCATTTTCGGAGTCATCAAGTGAAAAAACACCATCTTGCATTGCTGGCGTCCGTCGTTTCCCTGACTGCGTGTTCGAGCGCATCGGGGCCGACGTTCAACGCGTACGAACTGCAGCCGCGCGACGGCATTCGAACCTTCCGGGTGGACTGCCACGGCATCCTGTCGAGCGAGAAGACCTGCATGAAAGTCGCGACGCGCATGTGCGGCAGCGACGCCGTGCGCACGGTCGATTCCACGGCGCCGTTCCGCGAAGGCGCCGATCCGCGCTCGCTCGTGTTCCAGTGCGGCGCGCCCGCCGCGCCGGCCCCGGCAGCCGCGCCGGCCGCACCGGCGGCCGCCGAGAAAGTCAGCCTGACGGGCGATGCGTACTTTGCGACCGACTCCGCCGCGCTGACGCCCACCGCGCAGGCTGCGCTCGACGCGTTGCTGAATCGTCAGGGCGACAAGCATTACTCGCGCGTGGACGTGACCGGCTATACCGACTCGACCGGCTCGGATGCGCACAATCTGTCGCTGTCGCGGCGGCGTGCGGAGGCGGTCGCGGCCTATTTGCGCGAGCATGGGCTGAAGGCGGATTCGTTCGCGGCGACGGGGCGCGGCGAGGCCGATCCGGCCGCGTCGAACGATACGGCGGAAGGGCGCGCGCGCAACCGCCGCGTGGAAATCCTGCTGCAGAAGTAGCCGCAGCGACACGGCATCGACACGCGCGAGCGTCGCAACCGGCGGCGCGCGTGCCGCCGCCGCTTTGCCGGCCTGCCCGGTGGCGGGATCGCGATCCCGCCATGGAAAACTGTATGAATATACAGTATAGTATCCGTCGAACTCGAGCCGCCCGGGCATGATCCGGGCGGCTCGCGCGCCGCGCCTGCGGGCATTCGCCGCAGCGTTCCGGCACCGTGAACCCTGGCTAACTCATTCGACGGGCAGGCAAATTGTCATCCAGCAATCTGATCCGCATTCGCGGAGCACGTCAGCACAACCTCAAGAATATCGATCTCGACCTGCGCACCGGCGAAATGACGGTCGTCACCGGCCCGTCGGGCTCCGGCAAGTCGAGTCTCGTGTTCGACACGCTGTACGCGGAAGGCCAGCGGCGCTACGTCGAAACCTTCAGCGCGTACGCGCGGCAGTTTCTCGACCGGATGGACCGCCCGCAGGTCGATCGCGTCGACGGCGTGCCGCCCGCGATCGCGATCGACCAGACCAACCCGGTGCGCAGCTCGCGCTCGACCGTCGGCACGATGACCGAGCTGAACGATCACCTGAAGCTGCTGTACGCGCGCGCGGCCGAGCTGTTCGACCGCAAGACCGCGCGGCGGGTGCGGCACGACACGCCGGAGACGATCTACGCGGAGCTCGTGGCGCGCACGCAGGCGGACGATCCGCGGGTCGTCGTCACGTTTCCGGTCGAGTTGCCGGACTCGGCATCCGACGAAGAAGTCACGCAATGGCTGTCCGCGAGCGGCTATACGCGCGTGCAGGCGCAGCGCGAAGTCGCGTCGCCCACCGGGCCGCGCAAGGTGCTCGACGTGGTGGCCGACCGCTTCCGCGTGCAGCAGGCCGACAAGGTGCGCGTCGTCGAGGCGATCGAGGCGTCGCTGAAGCGCGGCGGCGGGCGCGTGAACGTCTACGTGCTCGCGGCTGAGCCGGAAAACGCGGTCGGCACGCCCGCGGAGCCGCAGGTGTGGCGCTTCTCCACCGGGCTCCATGATCCCGACAGCGACCTGCGCTACGCGGAGCCGCAGGCGGCGCTGTTCTCGTTCAACTCGGCCTACGGCGCGTGCGAAACCTGCCGCGGCTTCGGCCGCGTGATCGGCGTCGATCTCGGCCTCGTGATTCCCGACGCGCGCAAGACGCTGCGCGGCGGCGCGATCAAGCCGATGCAGACGCCTGCATGGAAGGAGTGCCAGGACGACCTGATGCGCTACGCGGCGAAGGCCGACATCCGGCGCGATGTGCCGTGGGCCGAGCTGACGGACGCCGAGCGCGACTGGGTCGTCAACGGTTCGCCGGACTGGAACGGCAAGTGGCAGAGCCAGTGGTACGGCGTGAAGCGCTTCTTCGGCTACCTCGAATCGAAGGCGTACAAGATGCATATCCGCGTGCTGCTGTCGAAATACCGCAGCTACACGCCGTGCGACGTGTGCGGCGGCGCGCGCCTGAAGACGGAATCGCTGCAATGGCGGCTCGGCTCGAAAGAGAATGCCGACGGCGTGCTCGCGCCGGCCGATCGTTTCATGCCGCGCGGCGTCGACTGGAGCCGCGCGCAGCTCGAAGCGCTGCCGGGCCTGACCGTGCACGACCTGATGCTGCTGCCGATCGAGCGCATCCGCCGGTTCTTCGACGAAGTCAGCCTGCCGAGCGCGCTGCTCGACGACGCGCTGAAGCTGCTGCTCGCCGAAGTGCGTACGCGCCTGAAATACCTGTGCGACGTGGGGCTCGGCTACCTGACGCTCGACCGGCAGAGCCGCACGCTGTCGGGCGGCGAGGTGCAGCGGATCAACCTGACGACGGCGCTCGGCACGTCGCTCACGAAAACCCTGTTCGTGCTCGACGAACCGAGCATCGGGCTGCATCCGCGCGATCTCACGCGGATCGTCGAGGCGATGCAGCGGCTGCGCGACGCGGGCAATACGCTGGTCGTCGTCGAGCACGATCCGTCGGTGATGCTCGCGGCCGACCGGCTGATCGACATGGGCCCCGGCCCGGGCGAGCGCGGCGGCACGATCGTCTACGACGGCACGCCGGCCGACATCCGTTCGGCGCATACGCTGACGGGCGAATACCTCGGCGGCCGCAAGCATGTCGCGCATGCGTCGAACTGGGCGCGCCGGCCGGTCGACGCGCACACGCCGCGCATCGTGCTCGGCGGCGCGAGCGAGCACAACCTGCGCGACGTGACGGTCGAGATTCCGTTGCAGCGCCTCGTGTGCGTGACAGGCGTGTCGGGTTCCGGCAAATCCACGCTGCTGCAGGACGTGCTCTATCCGGCGATGGCGCGGCACCACGGCAAGGCGACCGAGTCGCCGGGCGCGTACCGCAGCCTGACGGGCGCCGACCAGGTGGGCGACGTCGTATTCGTCGACCAGTCGCCGATCGGCAAGACCACGCGCTCGAACCCGGCGAGCTATGTCGGCGCGTTCGACGAGATCCGCAAGCTGTTCGCGAAGGCGCCGCTCGCGCTGCAACGCGGCTACGGCGCCGGCACGTTCAGCTTCAACTCGGGCGACGGCCGTTGCCCGACCTGCGGCGGCTCGGGCTTCGAGCACATCGAGATGCAGTTCCTGAGCGACGTGTACCTGCGTTGCCCGGATTGCGACGGCAGCCGCTACCGCGCCGAGATTCTCGAGGTGCGCATCGAGCGCGACGGCCGCGCGCTGAACATCGCCGACGTGCTCGACCTGACCGTCAGCGAAGCGGCCGCGTTCTTCGCGACCGACGCCGAGGTGCTGCGCGTGCTGCAGCCGATCGTCGATGTCGGGCTCGAATACGTGAAGCTCGGCCAGCCGGTGCCGACGCTGTCGGGCGGCGAAGCGCAGCGCCTGAAGCTGGCCGGTTTCCTCGCCGAATCCGCGGCGGCGGTCAACGGCCGCCGGGTCGTCACGGAAGAGGCGCGTGTCGCGCGTGCGCGGCTGTTCATGTTCGACGAGCCGACCACCGGGCTGCACTTCGACGACATCGCGAAGCTGATGCAGGCGTTCGGCAAGCTGCTCGCGGCCGGCCATTCGCTGATCGTGATCGAGCACAACCTCGACGTGATCCGCGCGGCCGACTGGCTGATCGATCTCGGCCCGGAAGGCGGCGACGGCGGCGGCCTCGTGCTGTGCGCGGGCACGCCCGACGACGTGAAGGCGTGCGCCGAATCGCATACGGGCGTTGCGCTGCTGCAGTACGACCGCGCGATGGATGCCGAAGCGCCGCTCGGCGACGAAGGCGTGCCGCTGCAGGCCGTGCTGAACGCCGCGCGCGAACGGCGCGCGATCGAAGGCGAGGATGTCGTGCGGATCGTCAACGCGCGCGAGCACAACCTGAAGTCGCTCGACGTCGATATCCCGCACGGCAAGTTCAACGTGATCACCGGCGTGTCGGGTTCCGGCAAGTCGACGCTCGCGTTCGACATCCTGTTCCACGAAGGCCAGCGCCGCTACCTCGAATCGCTGAATGCGTATGCGCGCTCGATCGTGCAGCCGGCCGGGCGCCCCGAAGTCGACGCGGTGTACGGCATTCCGCCGACCGTCGCGATCGAGCAGCGGCTGTCGCGCGGCGGCCGCAAGAGCACGGTCGCGACGACGTCCGAAGTCTGGCACTTCCTGCGGCTGCTGTATGTGAAGCTCGGCTTGCAGCATTGCATCCACGACGGCACGCCGGTCACGTCGCAGTCCGTCGAATCGATCGCCGCGCAGTTGCTGCGCGATCATCGCGGCGAGCACGTCGGGCTGCTCGCGCCGCTCGTCGTCAACCGCAAGGGCGTGTATACCGATCTCGCGAAGTGGGCGAAGGCGCGCGGCAGCACGCATCTGCGCGTCGACGGCGAGTTCGTCACGGTCGATCCGTGGCCGAAGCTCGACCGCTTCCGCGAGCACACGATCGAGCTGCCGGTCGCCGATATCGTCGTGTCGCCGGACAACGAGGCCGAGTTGCGGCGCGTGCTCGACGAAACGCTCGAACTCGGCAAGGGCGTGATGCATCTGCTCGCGCCGCTCGACGGGCTGCACGATGCGATGCAGAACGACCATTCGACCGCGCGCGTCGGCGCGGTCAAGGTGCTGTCGGTCAAGCGTGCGTGCCCGGTGTGCGGCACGAGTTATCCGGAGCTGGACCCGCGGATGTTCTCGTACAACAGCAAGCACGGCTGGTGCACGACCTGCGTCGGCACCGGCGTCACGCTCACGCGCGAACAGCGCGCCGCGTACGACGACACGGTGCTTGCCGAGGACGGCCGCGGCCGCGAGCAGACGCTGCCGTCGGACGAGCAGGAACCGGAAGGCGTCGGCAACGAGCCGTGCCCGGATTGCGGCGGCACGCGGCTGAACCCGTCCGCGCGCGCGGTCACGTTCGACGCGCATCCGATCGTCGAGGTCGCGCAGTGGACGGTGTCGGATACGCGGCGCTGGATCGACGGGCTGGAACTCACCGGGCGCGACGCGCAGATCGCGCGCGACATCGTCAGCGAGATCGGCAGCCGCCTCGCGTTTCTCGAGGAAGTCGGGCTCGGCTACCTGAGCCTCGACCGTGCGGCGCCGAGCCTGTCGGGCGGCGAAGCGCAGCGCATCCGGCTCGCCGCGCAGCTCGGCAGCAACCTGCAGGGCGTCTGCTACGTGCTCGACGAGCCGACGATCGGCCTGCATCCGCGCGACAACCAGATCCTGCTGGACGCGCTGCGCAAGCTCGGCGACAAGGGCAATACGCTGGTCGTCGTCGAGCACGACGAAGACACGATCCGCCGCGCCGATCACATCATCGACGTCGGCCCGGGCGCCGGCAAGCGCGGCGGCACGCTGGTCGCGCAGGGCGCGGTCGCGGATCTCGCCGCGCAGTCCGATTCGGTGACGGGGCGCCTGCTCGCGCAGCCGATGACGCATCCGCTGCAGCCGCGCCGTGCCGTGAGTCTGCCGGGCAGGAAGGGCGGGCCGGCGGTGCCGGAGGCCTGGCTGACCGTGCATGGCGCACGGCTGCACAACCTGCGCGACGTCACGGTCGGCATTCCGCTCGCGCGGCTCGTCGCGGTGACGGGCGTCAGCGGGTCGGGCAAGTCGACGCTCGCGCGCGACGTGCTGATGACGAACCTGCTCGACGCGGTCGGCCGCTCGGTGCTGTCGTCGCCGGCCACGCGGCGCGCGCGCAAGGCCGCGCAGCAGGACGCGCCGGCGGCCAACCGCCGCTCGAGCGTGCTCGCGCGCAGTGCGCCGCGGCCGTCGCTGAACGTCACGCATGCGTGGCAGGGCTGCGAGTCGTTGAGCGGCTGGGAACAGATCGATCGCGTGCTCGAAGTCGATCAAACGCCGATCGGCAAGACGCCGCGTTCGTGCCCGGCCACCTATATCGGCGTGTGGGACACGATCCGCAAGCTGTTCGCGGACACGCTGGAAGCGCGCGCCCGCGGCTATACGGCGTCGCGTTTCTCGTTCAATACCGGCGACGGACGCTGCCCCGCGTGCGAAGGGCAAGGCGTGCGCACGATCGGCATGAGCTTCCTGCCCGACGTGAAGGTGCCGTGCGACGTGTGCCACGGGCAGCGCTTCAACCCGGAGACGCTCGCGGTCACGTGGCGCGGCCGGAACATCGGCGACGTGCTGACGATGGAGATCGACGAGGCAGTGGAGTTCTTTGCGCCGATCTCGAACATCGCGCATCCGCTGCAGCTGATGAAGGATGTCGGCCTCGGCTACCTGACGCTCGGCCAGCCGTCGCCGACGTTGTCCGGCGGCGAGGCGCAGCGCATCAAGCTCGTCACCGAGCTGACGAAGGTGCGCGACGACATCACGCGGCGCGGCCAGAAGGCGCCACATACGCTGTACGTGCTCGACGAACCGACGGTCGGCCTGCACATGGCGGACGTCGCGAAGCTGATTCGCGTGCTGCATCGGCTGGTCGACGCGGGGCATAGCGTCGTCGTGATCGAGCATGACCTCGACGTGATCGCTGAAGCCGACTGGATCATCGATCTCGGGCCGGAGGGTGGCGTGGGCGGCGGCACGATCGTCGCGGCGGCGCCGCCGGAAGCGCTCGTGAAGGTGGGCGCGAGCCACACGGGGCAAGCGCTGAAGCCGGTGCTCGCGCGCACAGCGGCGGATGAGGGGGAAGCCGAGCGGCAGGGGGAAGCGCGGGTCGGTTGAATGCGGCGCTTCGGATGAGCGGCTCCGGTGTCGGTTCAGACACCGGGGCCGTTTTTATTTCACGCGTTTTTTCGGTCAGGCTGGCGGTGCGACGGACGCGCCGGTGATGCCGTGCCGCCGCAGCGAATCCGCGACGAAGCCCGACGCCTTCATGTCCTCGACGAATTCGTTCAGCGCCGCCGCGGCCGCCTCGCCGCGGCTCTTCGGCACGCCCATCGCCTGCCGGATCACCATGAACCGCTCGTCGAGCAGGCGCAGGCCCGTTGTCTTCGCGGCGTCGGCTTCGAGTTGCTGCTTCACGCCGGCCGCCACTTCGAGTTGCTGTTCGACGAACGTCTGCACGACGGCCTGCGACGTCGGCGCGCGCACGATCTGCGCGGCCCTCAGTTCGCGCGTGAGGAACAGGTCGTATGCGCTGCCCTTGCCGACGGTCACGCGGTTGTGCGGCAGGTCGACGTCCTCGTTCGTGCGGATCGGCGAAGCGTCGCGCACGAGATAGAAACCCTCGATCAGCACGTACGGCGCGGTGAACGCGACCGTTTCGCCGCGCAGCGGATCGACCGCGAAGAAGCCGAAATCGGCGCGCTCTTCGGTCAGCGCCTGCACTGATTTCCCGGCGGCGTCGAACACGACGAGTTCCAGCTCGGCCGACAGGCGCTCGGCGAACGCGCGCGCCAGATCGATCGACACGCCGAACGGTTCGCCGGTGGCCGGATCGCGGTTCGCGAGGATCGGGTTGCCGAGATTGATCGACGCGCGCAGCTTGCCGGTTGGGGTGAAGGCGGAGAGGATGGCAGGGGCGAGGGGCATGGGGGGCTCGTTTGGGGGCGGATGGCGATGGTGCATCGACGTTGAGCTTATCACCGGGCCGTGGGGGAGCAGCGTGTTGTGGTGATGGAGGATTAGTGTCTGCACATGTCCTGCACTACAATTCTTCATCTGGGGTGCTGGACGCCGTCCGGGCTTCGTCCGTGGCGACACTCGCAAGCTTCGTGCCGGAGGGATGCCGTGCCTACTTACCAATACCGTTGTGAGAAGTGTGGCGAGACGTTCGAACATGTTGAACATCTCGCGGAGCATGAAACCGCTCACCCGCAATGTCCGAAATGTGGAAGCGAACAGGTTCAGCATGCGCCCACGTCATTTGTAGCTAAGACGTCGAGCAAGAGTTGAGCCCGGTTCGCCAGCATCAATGCACTTTTTTTGTGCGGTGATCCTTCCCGAGGCGAGAGACGCCTGCCCGGGGGATTAACGGCGGCGTATAAAACTTGTTCGCTGGCTAAATTGGCTGAGTTCGGCCAGGAGCAGCCGTTCGACATCAAGACGTAGATCGCCGACAATCTACGTCACTCGCGGAACTGCTGCTTGCTGCAAGTTCCATCG